>NZ_VIDT01000745.1 GCF_006519715.1 Ideonella azotifigens | reverse complement strand
GCCCACGTCGCCATGCACCAGCGCGACGTAGCGTCGCCGCACGTCGCGCTGCGCCATGTCGCGCACCAGCGCCGTCACCGCCTCCAGGCTGCGGCCCACCACCATCAAACCGGAGGTGTCCTTGTCCAAGCGGTGCACGATGCCGGCGCGCGGCAGATGCGCCGCTCGGCCGTCCAGCGCCAGCAAGCCATTGAGCAAGGTGCCAGACCAGTTGCCCGCTGCCGGATGCACCACCATGCCAGCCGGCTTGTTGACAACCAACACATGGGCGTCCTGGTAGACGATGTCAAGCTCAATCGGCTCGGCCCGGAACGCCAGGCTTTCGGCCGGCGGCACCAGCCGCACGACCAGCACCTGCCCGGCGCGTGCCTTGCGCGACACGCTCTGCCCGGACACACCGTCCAGCGTCACCTCGCCTTGCTCGATCAGGCCTTGCAGGTGGTTGCGCGAGAACTCGGGAACCAGCGTCGCCAGCACCTTGTCCAGCCGTTGGCCATGGGCCTGGGCACCCAGCGCATGGGTGCGGACCTCGAATTCCTCGCCAGGCATGGCGCTGGCGTCCAGCGCCACATCGTCCAATTCCAGCACAGCTTCGGCGGACGCATCCATCGACGCAGCCGGCAGCAGCGCGGGGGCAATTTTCGGGCTCTGGGCACTCATATAATCGTTTGGCTTTCTTTCTTGTGTATTCACGCTCAACCGTGTTGCGGGTGCCCCGGCGCCTGCCGGATCCATGACCCAATTTCCCGCATTCCGCGTCGCGTCCCGAATGGCCCTGGTGGCCCTGCTGGCGGTCACCGCCGCCTGCGGCTCACTCAAAGATGAGGAGATGAAGGGCACGGCAGAGAAATTGTATGCAGATGCCAAGGAAGAAATGGCGTCCGCCAACTGGACCGCTGCCATCAAGGGGCTGGAGCGCGTCGAGGGCCGGGCCGGCGGCGGCCTGCTGGGCCAGCAGTCTCAGCTCGACCTGGCCTACTCCTACTGGAAGTCCGGCGAGAAGGCCCAGGCCATCACCACGCTGGACCGCTTCATCAAGCTGAACCCGTCCAGCCCAGGCCTGGACTATGCGCTGTACCTGCGCGGCCTGGTGAACTTCAACGAAGACTTCGGCATCCTCGCCGCCGTCTCGCAACAGCAGCAGTCCGAACGCGACCAGCAGGCCTCGCGCGAGTCCTACCAGTCGTTCAAGCAACTGGTCGACCAGTTCCCGGACTCCAAGTACGCGCCCGATGCCCGGGCCCGCATGGACTACATCGTCAATGCGTTGGCAGACTATGAAGTGCATGTGGCCCGTTACTACCTCCGCCGGGGCGCGCTGGTGGCCGCGGCCAACCGGGCCCAGCAGGCGATCACCGTCTACCCGCAGACGCCTGCGACCGAAGAAGCGCTGTACATCCTCGGTCAGGCCTACGACCGGCTCGGCCTGGACAAGCTGCGCGACGACGCCAACCGCGTGCTGGCCCTGAACTTCCCGAACAGCCGCCTGCCCCAGGAAGGCTTCAAGGAACGTGAAAAGGCCTGGTGGCAACTCTGGTGAGCGCCGCTGCGCCAGCAGAACACGGCGACCCGAGGGTCGCCTTTTTCATGCCTGCGCTCGCTCGCTGGCCAGCTCGCGCAGCCAGCCCAGCGCCTGCTCACCGCTGGTGAGCTCGGCCATTGGCGGCAAGGCCCGCAGCAAGCGCGCGCCGTAGCGGGCCTGCAGCAACCGCACATCGCACACCACCAGCAAACCCTTGTCGGTCTCGGTGCGAATCAGCCGGCCCGCACCCTGCTTCAGCGCGATTGCCGCTTCGGCGACGAAATAGTCGTTGAAGGCATCACGCCCCTGGCTCTTCAGCTGCTTGACCCGGGCCTCGACCAAGGGGTCATTCGGCGGCGGAAACGGCAGCTTGTCGATGATCACGCATTGCAGCGCGTCGCCCGGCACGTCAATGCCTTCCCAGAAACTGTGCGAACCGACCAGCACGCTGTTGCCGGCCTGGAAACGCGACAGCAGCGCGCGCTTGGCGGCCGTGCCCTGCACCAGCACCTCCAGCGGGCTGCCCAGCGTCTTCAGTTCCCCCTGCAATGCCTCGGCAATCGTGCGCATCGCGCGCAGCGTGGTCGTCAGCACGAAGGTGCGGCCACCGAGCGCCACGGCGCAATGTGCCGACGCGCGACCGACCATCACGGGATGATTGCTCTCGCTGGGCGCAGGGAAACGCGGCGGCACATAGACGCGCGCATGAGCCGGGTAGTCAAACGGACTGCCCAGGCGCAGCTTGCGAGCGTCCTCCAGACCGGCGGCTTCGGTGAACCAGCTCAGGTTCTCATCGTCGCCCAGCGTGGCCGAGGTGAAGACCCAGGCCCGGCTGCCAGCGGCACGCTGCTCGCCCATCATGCTGCGAATGTCCAGCGGCGATTCGACGAAGCGTGCCTGGTGCGGCGTCAGGTCGACCCAGCGCACCCTGTCCGCTGGCGTGGGCCCCT
>NZ_VIDT01000744.1 GCF_006519715.1 Ideonella azotifigens | reverse complement strand
GTCTCAACGCAGCTCTCGCGCGCGGCCTGAACAACATCTTTTCCCCTCATTCAGGAACCTCAAATGGAACACCGCTTTCTCGGCAACTCCGGCTTCAAAGTGCCGGCCCTCGGTTTTGGCGCCGGCACCTTCGGCGGCCAGGGCCCGCTGTTCAGCGCCTGGGGCAACACCGACGTGGACGGCGCACGCCGCATCGTCGACATCTGCCTGGACGCTGGCGTCAACCTGTTCGACACGGCTGACGTCTACTCGAACGGCGCGTCCGAAGCCATCCTCGGCGCCGCGCTGAAGGGCCGGCGCCACCAGGCCATCCTGTCGACCAAGCTCTCGCTGCGCAGCGGCGACGGCCCGAACGACACCGGCTCGTCGCGCCACCACCTGATCGAAGGCGTGGAGGCCGCGCTGAAGCGGCTGGACACCGAGCACATCGACATCCTGCAGCTGCATGCCTTCGACGCGATGACGCCGGTCGAGCAGGTGCTGCGCACGCTGGATGACCTGGTGCGCAGCGGCAAGGTGCGTTACCTGGGCGTGTCCAACTTCGCCGGCTGGCAGCTGATGAAGTCGCTCGCCGCGTCCGAGCGCCTGGGGTTGCAACGCTACGTGGCCAACCAGGCCTACTACTCGCTGATCGGCCGGGACTACGAGCATGAACTGATGCCGCTGGGCGCGGACCAGGGCGTGGGCGCCATCGTCTGGAGCCCGCTGGGCTGGGGCCGCCTGACCGGCAAGATCCGCCGCGGCCAACCCTTGCCCGAAGGCAGCCGCCTGCACGAGACCGCCGGCTTCGCGCCGCCGGTGGACGATGAGCGCCTCTACCGGGTGATCGACGCGATGGGCGAAGTGGCCGAGGAAACCGGCAAGACGCTGCCGCAGATCGCCCTCAACTGGCTGCTGCAGCGGCCCACGGTCAGCAGCGTGCTGATTGGCGCACGCACCGAGGAACAGCTGAAGCAGAACCTCGGTGCGCTGGGCTGGCAACTGAGTGCGGCGCAGATGGAAAAGCTCAACACCGCCAGTGCGACCACACCGCCCTATCCGCACTACCCGTACTGGAACGGCATGTTTGCCGAGCGTGCGCCGGTGCTGGCGCTTCAGGGCGGCAACCCCTGAGCTTGGACGGGCGCTACGGCGCCCAGCTGTCGATCAGGGCCCGCGTCTGCTCGCGCACCGTCTGCTTGAGCAGCGCCAGGTGCTCGCCATCCAGCTGCACCCAGCCGAGCGACTGCAGCGCGGTCTTCGGCACCACGTGGAAGACCAGCAGTTGCCCCTGTGCTGTCATCATGCGCAGCAGGGTCAGCGGATCGTTGGCGGGCCGGCCACTGAGGCGGGCCACCACCTCGGCCGCAGCCCGCTTCAGGCGCTGCTTGCCCGGGCCTTCCTGCACTTCGGCCAGCGCACCGCGGCCGGCTTGGTCCTGGGCGATGAACAGGCGGCGGTGCTGGGCTTCATCGCTGAGCAGCAGGCGGTCTGCCGTCGCGTCCTGCATCAGGAAAAACGCTTCCATCAGCGTCTCGCGTGATGCCTGGGGGTCCGCCAGCGCAGCTTCCATCGCCGCCAGTGCGGGTGCGAAATGCGCCTCCGCGCTGCAGGACAGGTCTGCCATGCAGGCCTTGTAGAGGCCTTCCTTGCTGTCGAAGTAGTACTGCAGCGCAGGTGCATTGACGCCGGCCAGGCGCGCGATGTCGCGCGTGGAGGCGCCTTCGTAACCCCGCTCGCCAAACAGCCGGATGGCCGCGTCGATCAGCCGCTGGCGCGTTTCCTCGCCGCGCGCGTAGCCCCCGTCGGCGCGGTGCCGGGGACGGACCGTGTCGTGGGGTGCAGGGGCTTCAGGCTTGGCCATCTTCAAAAATATACCAGTTGACAGATTTCTTCCATCTGGAAAAAATCTATCAACCGTACGAATTTGGAGTTCCGCATGTCCTCGCCTGACCAGCCCAAGCCGGCCGCCGCCTCGAAACCGCCGAGAAAGATGCGCGGCCGCGCGGTGGCCTGGGTGTTCGGCGTGGGCGTGCTGCTGGCCGGTGGCGCCTGGGGCCTGCACTGGTGGCAGGTGGGCCGCTACATCGAAAGCACCGACGACGCCTACCTGAAGGCTGACGCGGTGGTCGTCACGCCCAAGGTCGGCGGCTACGTGGCCGAGGTGCTGGTGCAGGCCAACCAGGTGGTGCAGCAAGGCACGCCATTGGTTCGGCTGGACCGGCGCCAGTACGAGGCGCTGTTCGACCAGGCCAAGGCCCAGCTCGAAGCCCGCGAAGCCGACCTGCAGCGGGTGAAGGCCGAGCTGGTGCAGCAGCAGGCGCAGATCGAGCAGGCCCAGGCGCAGGAAACCGTGGCCAGCCTGGCCGAGCGCCATGCGCGCGATGAGGTCGCACGCTACGCGCCGCTGGTCCCCACCGGCGCCGCCACCGAAGAACGGCTGGCGGAGTTGCGCAACACGCTGGAACAGGCCCAGGCCAGCCTCGTGTCTGCCAGC
>NZ_VIDT01000743.1 GCF_006519715.1 Ideonella azotifigens | reverse complement strand
GGCACCGCGCTGAGCCAGACCGGGCTGATGCTGGCGCTGGGTCTGGCGGCCGCGGTCCTGCTCGGCGGGCCGCTGGGCATCTGGCTGTTCCTGCTCGGGCCGGGGCAGCCGCTGCAACGGCCCTGGCTGCACGGGCTGGTGGGCTGGCTGGTCAACACCGTGCGTTCCTTTCCTTTCATCATCCTGCTGGTCGCGCTGGCGCCGGTGACCCGCGTGGTCGCCGGCAGCTCCATCGGGCCGGTCGCCGCGGCAGTGCCGCTGTCGTTTGCGGCCATCGCCTACTTCGCCCGCCTGGTCGAGCAGAACCTGCGCGAGGTGCCGCGCGGCGTGGTCGAAGCCGCCCAGGCCATGGGCGCATCGGACCTGCAGATCGTCCTGCGCGTGCTGCTGGTCGAGGCCCGCTCGGGCCTGGTGCTGGCGCTCACGGTGCTGGCCATCAGCTTCCTGTCGTACTCGGCGGTGGCCGGTGTGGTCGGTGGCGGTGGCATCGGCGACCTGGCGATCCGCTACGGCTACTACCGTTTTCAGACCGACGTGATGGTCTTCACCGTCGCGCTGCTGGTGCTGCTGGTGCAACTGCTGCAGTTCACCGGCAACACCGTGGCGCGCCGGCTGGACAAGCGCTGACCCGCTTGCCACCAGCGGCCGTCACGTCGCTTTTTCCGGGCCGCCGCGCCCGTGTTCGCCAAGAAGGATGTTCCGATGACCCTCGCCCGCCGTCCCTTGCTGGGTGCCACCGCCGTGCTGCTGCTGGGCAGCCTGGCCACGCTGCCTGCGCTGGCCGAGGAAGCCAAGAAGACGCTGACGATCGGCGCCACCGCCGGGCCGTATGCGGACCAGGTCAAGTGGGGCATCAAGCCGCTGCTGGAGAAGAAGGGCTACACCGTCAAGGTGGTCGAATTCAACGACTACATCCAGCCCAACTTCGCGCTGGCCCAGGGCGCGCTGGACGCCAATGCCTTCCAGCACATCGTCTACCTGACCAAGTTCTCCACCGAGAATAAGCTGGCGATCAGCGAGCTGCTGAAGGTGCCGACCGCCCCCATCGCGATCTACAGCCACAAGCACAAGACGCTGGACGTGAAGCCCGGCGCCGCCGTGGCGCTGCCCAACGACCCGACCAACGCCGCCCGCGCGCTGATGGTGCTGCAGGAGATCGGCTGGATCAAGCTGCGCGAGGGCGTGGACCCGATCCGCGCGTCTGAAAAAGACGTGGCAGTGAACCTCAAGCAGATCAAGCTGATCCCGCTCGAAGCCGCGCAGTTGCCGCGCTCGCTGGACGACACCGACTACTCGTTTGTCAACGGCAACTTCGCGCTGGCTTCCGGCCTGAAACTGACCGAGGCGCTGGCGCTGGAGAAGACCGGCCCGACCTACCAGAACGTGGTCGCGGTGCGCACCGAGGACCTGGCCAAGCCCTGGGTCAAGGACATTGCCGAGGCCTACCGCTCGCGCGAGTTCCTGGCCGTCACCGAGCAGCGCTTCGCCGGCTTCGTGAAGACGGACTACCAGCAGGCGCTGCAGACCGCGACCAAGTGAGCGCCGGCATGGCCAGCAACTTGATCAGGTTCAACGCGTTCCAGATGAACGCGGCAGGGCACCAGTCGCCCGGCCTGTGGGCCCATCCGCGCGACCGCTCGCACCACTACCGCGAAGCCGCGCACTGGGTCGAACTCGCGCAGCTGCTGGAGCGCGGCCTGTTCGACAGCGTGTTCCTGGCCGACGTGCTGGGCGTCTACGACGTCTACCGCGGCAGCCTGGACGCCTCGCTGCGCCATGCCACGCAGGTGCCGCTGAACGACCCGCTGGCCCTGGTACCGCTGATGGCCCAGGCCACCACGCACCTGGGCTTTGGCGTGACGTGCGCGCTGACCTACGAACATCCGTACCCGTTCGCGCGCCGCATGAGCACGCTGGACCACCTGACCGGTGGCCGCGTCGGCTGGAACATCGTCACCGGCTACCTGGACAGCGCCGCGCGCAACCTCGGGCTGGACCGCCAGCTCGCGCACGACGACCGCTACGACCTGGCCGACGAGTACATGGAAGTCGTCTACAAGCTCTGGGAACAGAGCTGGGACGACGACGCGGTGCGCCTGGACAAGGCCGGCCGCGTGTTCACCGACCCGGCCAAGGTGCATGCCATCGCGCACCACGGCCCGCATTTCCAGGTGCCCGGCATCCACCTCTGCGAACCGTCGCCGCAGCGCACCCCCGTGCTGTACCAGGCCGGCACCTCGTCGCGCGGCAAGGCTTTTGCCGCGCGGCATGCCGAGTGCGTCTTCATGAGCGGCCCGAGCCAGACGGTGATCGCGCGCCAGGTCGACAGCCTGCGCAGCGCGCTGGCCGAGGCTGGCCGCCCGCCCGGGTCGCTGCGCATCTTCACGCAGGCACTGGTGATCACCGGCGAAAGCGAAGCCCAGGCGCAGGACAAGCTGGCCGACTACCAGCGCTACATCGACATCGATGCCTCGCTGACC
>NZ_VIDT01000742.1 GCF_006519715.1 Ideonella azotifigens | reverse complement strand
CTGTGCATGCGCGCCGAGCAGGCCGAGCGTTTCGACGCCGAAGAGGTTGGCGTGCTGGAGCGGCTGGCGATGCAGGTCAGCCTGCGGCTGACGGCCGACGAAGCCGAAGCGGCGCGGCAAAAGGTCGTCAGCGCGTTGCGCGACAGCGAGGCTCGCTTCTCGCTGATGTTCCAGACCAGCCCGGTGGGCATGCTGCTGAAGTCTTCGCCCGGCGGACGGGTGGCCGATGTCAACCAGGCCTGGCTGGACCTCTGCGGCTACCAGCGCAGCGAGGTCATCGGCCCCGGTGCGCCCCCGCTGGCACTGTGGGTGGACACGGCCCAGCATGCCGCGGCGATGGCCGAGTTGCAGGAGACCGGCCGCGTCAGCGGGCGCGAGATGCGCTTGCGCAAGCGCAGCGGCGAGCAGGTCGACATTGCCTACTCGGCCACGCGAACGCCACTGGGCGGGCAGGACCACCTGCTGGCCTCGTTCGTCGACATCACGCTGCAGAAGCACGCCACCCGCCGCGCCGAAGAAGAGGCCGACCAGCTCGAGCACGAGGTGGCACGCCGCACCGCCGAGCTGAACAGCCTGTTCGAGGCCTTGCCAGACCTCTACTTCCGGCTCTCGCCCGCGGGCGTGGTGCTGGACTACCGCGCCGGCAACACCGTCACGCTGCTCCGCGACCCTGCCCAATTCCTGGGCCGGCCGGTGCGCGAGGTGCTGCCGGGCGACGCGGCCGACAAGCTGATGGCGGCGCTGGCCCAGGTGGGCGCAAGCCAGCAGCCGGTGTCGATCGAATACGCACTGGCCATGCCGGCCGGCGAGCAGACCTACGAAGCCCGCATCGTGCCAACCGAGCCGGGCGGCGACCTGGTGGCCGTGGTACGCAATGTCTCCGAGCGCCACGCGCTGGAGACCGAACGCGAGGCCGCGCGCGAAGAGGCCGAGCGGCAGGCCCGCCACCGCAGCGAATTCCTGGCCAACATGAGCCACGAGATCCGCACGCCGCTGAACGCCATCCTCGGCTTTGCCCAGCTGGGTTTCGAGCAGACCCAGGGCCGGGTGACCCAAACCGGCTACAACCGCATCCTGTCGGCCGGCAAGCTGCTGCTGGCCATCGTCAACGACGTGCTGGACTACTCGAAGATCGAGGCCGGGCGCATGGATGTCGAATCCATTCCGGCCAGCCCGCGCCAGCTGATAGACGCGACCGCCGACATGGTGCGCGACACCGCCCAGCAAAAAGGCCTGGCGCTGAGGGTGCACCTGGCGCCCGAGCTGCCGCTGGCCTGCATGACAGACCCGACGCGGCTGCAGCAGATCCTGGCCAACCTGCTGGCCAATGCCGTCAAGTTCACCCATAAAGGTGGCATTGACCTGCTGGCCGACCGCGACGGCAATGGCGATGGCGAGTGGCTGCGCATCCGCGTGCAGGACAGCGGCATCGGCATGAATGCCGGCCAGCGCGAGGCGCTGTTCGCGCCCTTCCGCCAGGCCGACGCTTCCACGACGCGGCGCTACGGCGGCACCGGCCTGGGCCTGGCCATCAGCCGCCAGCTGGCCGAGCTGATGGGCGGCGAGATCACGGTGCATTCCACGCTGGGCGTGGGCAGCGAATTCACGCTGCGGCTGCCGCTGCGCGCGGTGCCGGCGCGCTGGCAGCAGCTCTCGCTGGCGGAGGACGACATGCCACGCAGTGGCCCGCAGCTCGAAGGCCTGCGGCTGCTGGTCGCCGAAGACAACCCGGTCAACCAGATCGTCATCAAGCAGGCGCTGAGCAGTGCCGGCGCGCGGGTCACGCTGGCGGCAGATGGCCGCGAGGCGGTGAACCTCGTGACCGACTCGCCGGACGGCTTCGATGCCGTGCTGATGGACATTCAGATGCCCGAGATGGACGGCTACGAAGCCACGCGCCGCATCCGCCTGCTGGCCCCGCAGTTGCCCGTCATCGGCCAGACCGCGCACGCGCTGCAGGAAGAACGCGACCAGTGCCTGGCCTGCGGCATGGTGGCCCACGTCGCCAAGCCCATCGACCTGGCGCGCCTGATCGCCACGCTGCGCGCCGTGATGCGTCAACCGGTGGCCTGAGCAGCAGGCTCTGAAACGCCGCCACCCAGATCACCGTAAAGTGCCGGCATGCACATCTTCTACAGCGACCAGCACCGCGCGCACGCGGGATCCCACGAGTTCTACCGCGGCGAGCTGGTGCCCTGTTTCGAGAAGCCGGAACGCGCCGACCATGTGCTGGCCGCCGTTCAGGCGCGTGGCATCGGCCCGGTGCTGCCGCCCCAGCCTTTCCCGCCGGACCCGATCGCCCGCGTGCACAGCGCGCGCTACCTGCGTTTCCTCGAAACCGCCTGGGCCGAATGGACAGCGCTGGGCAATGCCGGCGACATCCTGCCTTCGGTCTGGCCGATCCGCGGCTTTCGCAGCGACGTGGAGCCGGTCAACTTCATGGCCCGCCTCGGGCTGTATTCCTTCGACAGCGGCACGCCGTTC
>NZ_VIDT01000741.1 GCF_006519715.1 Ideonella azotifigens | reverse complement strand
TTCAGCGCCAACGGCATCTACCCGGCACCGCTGGGCGGCGGCACCTGGAACATCGGCAACCTGCAGGCCGGTGCCAGCTGGTCGCCCGACTTTTTCGGCAAGCACGAGGCCGAACTGGCCGCAGCGCTTGGCCAGGCCAAGGCAGCGCAGGCCGACGCGGCAGCGGCAGCCAGCGGGCTGTCAGCCCAGGTGGCGCATGGCTATGTGGCGCTGGCCAGGCTGCTGGCGCAGCGCGAAGTGGCCGAGCGCACGCTGGCACAGCGTGAAGAGCTGCAGAAGCTGACCCGCCAGCGCGTGGATGCTGGCCTGGACACCAAGGTCGAGCAGGTGCAGGCCGAGGGCGCGCTGCCGGACACGCGGGTGCAGATCGAGGCGCTGAACGAGCAGATCATGCTGGCCCGCCATCAGCTGGCCGTGCTGGCCGGCCTGGCGCCGCAGGCGCTGGACACGCTCAGCCCGAAGCTGGACGCGATGGCGCTGGCCCAGTTGCCCACGGTGCTGGGTGCCGACCTGCTGGGCCGCCGGCCTGACGTGGTCGCGGCTCGGCTGCGTGTCGAGGCGGCAGGCCAGGACGTGAAGGTCGCCCGCACCGAGTTCTACCCGGACATCAACCTGACCGCCTTCATCGGCTTCAACTCGCTGGGCCTGGACCAGCTGTTCGAAGCCGGCAGCCGCCAGTACGGCGTGCAGCCTGCGCTGCGCCTGCCCTTGTTCGACGGTGGCAGGTTGCGCGCGCAGCTGGGCGCCAAACAGGCCGATCTGGACGCCTCCATCGCGCAGTACAACGGTGCGTTGCTGGACGCCGTGCGCGAAGCGGCCGATGCGATCGGCTCGCTGGCTTCGCTGAACCGCCAGCAGGCCGAGCAAAACGGGGCGCTCAGGAGTGCCGAGACGGCTTATGACCTGGCCCGTCAGCGCCACGGTGCCGGCCTGGGCAACTACCTGATCGTGCTGAACGCTGAAAGCCAGCTGCTGCTGCAGCGCCGCACGGCGGTGGACCTGCAGGCCCGCCAGCTCGACAGCCGCGTGTCGCTGGTCAAGGCGCTGGGTGGTGGCTGGACCGAACAGCCCCAGGCCGTGGCGCAGGCTGCCACCGGCAAGCCAGGCGCGCCGTGATCCGGCGCCGCGTTGGCCACCTTCCATACCCATTCCGATTGCAGATGCAAACCGGGTTCCACGAGAACCCGACTCACTTCGAAAGCTTGCCATGAGCGACAACAACAACGCTGAACCCAACAACACCCGCCGCCGCGGCCTGACCGTGATTGCCGCCGTCGTCGTGCTGGCCGGTGCCGGCTGGGGCGTGTACCACTGGATGAACGGCCGCTACCTGCAGAACACCGACAACGCCTACGTGGCCGGCAACGTGGTGCAGATCACGCCGCTGGTCAGCGGCACGGTGGTCTCCATCCTGGCCGACGAAACCGACTTCGTGCGCGCCGGCCAGCCGCTGGTGAAGCTCGACACCACCGACGCCCGCGTGGCGCTGGAGCAGGCTGAAGCCCAGCTGTCCAAGGCCATCCGCGACACCCGCGGACTGTTCGCTGGCAACGGCACGCTGTCGGCCCAGATCGCGCTGCGTGAAGCCGATCTGACGCGTGTGCAGAGCGACCTGGCCAAGGCGCAGGACGATGTGAACCGGCGTGCCGCGCTGGTCGCCTCGGGCGCGGTCGGCAAGGAAGAGTTCCAGCATGCCAACAACCAATTGGTGAGCGCCAGGAGCGCGGTGTCCGCGGCCCAGTCGGCCGTGATCGCTGCCCGTGAACAGCTGACGACCAACCAGGTCCAGACCGACGGCACCAGCGTCGAGCAGCATCCTGCCGTGCAGGCCGCGGCCTCCAAGGTCCGCGAGGCCTACCTGACGCTGCGCCGCGCCGAGCTGCCGGCGCCGATGGACGGCACCGTGGCCAAGCGCGCGGTGCAGATCGGCCAGCGCGTGCAGGCCGGCGCGCCGCTGATGACGGTGGTCTCGCTGAACCAGCTGTGGGTGGACGCGAACTTCAAGGAAAGCCAGCTGCAGAGCCTGCGCATCGGCCAGCCGGCCGAGCTGGAAGCCGACGTGTACGGCAAGAAGGTCGTGTTCCACGGCAAGGTGTCCGGCCTGGGCGCGGGCACTGGCGCAGCCTTCTCGTTGCTGCCGGCGCAAAACGCCACTGGCAACTGGATCAAGGTGGTGCAGCGCGTGCCTGTGCGCATCGCGCTGGACCCGGCCGAGCTGCGCGCCAATCCGCTGCGCGTGGGCCTGTCGATGGACGTCACGGTGAATGCCGAGGACCAGAGCGGCAAGGCGCTGGCCGATGTGCCGCGCGGCGACGCCGTGGCCCAGACCGTCGTCTACGAGACGCTGGAGAAGGACGCCGACACGCGTGTGCAACAGTTGCTCGCCAGCAGCCTGGGCCGCCATCAGGTGGCGGCCGCTGCCGGCAACCTGGCCGCCAGCGCCACCACGGTGCATTGAGCACGGACTGAAAGGCTGTTGCCATGAG
>NZ_VIDT01000740.1 GCF_006519715.1 Ideonella azotifigens | reverse complement strand
CGCAGGCGCTGCAGCCACGCAAGCCGCCGCTTCGCGTCGCCCTCCACCATGCCGATCAGGCTCCTGCGCACCGGCGAGATGCCCACGAAACCGAGGATGTTGCGCTCCAGCGCCTTGACGTCGTGGGCCGCGAAGAACCAGCGGTACAGCGGGGCCGGCATGCCCATCGTGACGACGACCCGGGCGGAGCGGCCCTTGAGCAGTTGCCGCGGCCCGGGCGTGCCGGGCAAGGCCAGCGCAAAGCCCGGTCGGGCCACCTGCTCGAGAAAGCCCTTCAGCAGCGCCGGCATGCCACCCAGCCACAGGGGAAAGAAGAACACCAGGTGCTGGGCCCACTGGACGCCCTGTTGCGCGGGCAGCAGCGCCGGCGGCAGCGCCCCCTGTTCCCAGGCGTGCTTGGTGCGCAGCAACGGAAAGTCCAGCGCCGCCACGTCAATCACCCGCACCTCGTGCCCCGCGGCGCAGGCGCCGCTGGCATAAGCCTCGGCCAGCGCATGGCCGAAATGGCCGCCGGCGGGATCAGGATGGCCCTGAATGATCAGGATGCGCTGCTGCGGATGCATGGCGAGATGCTGCGCCGCCAGCGGCCGCCCGGCCTTGCGCGGGCGCAAATTCCGGGCGGCCGGCGCCGCCGCTCAGTTCAGCTCAGCGCGACTGCTGGGCGTGGTGCTGCGCGTGATGCGGGTCTATCCATTCGCCGCGCAGCAGGGCCAGCGGAGCTTTGTAGTACAGCAGGATGTCGTGGAACGGGTCGGTCAGGATCTTGGTCATCCAGGCCAGGCCGGTCTGCACGTTGAACAGGAAGAACAGGTGCACGGTGCGGAAGATCAGGCCGCCGACGCCGAGTGCCAGCCAGAAGATGCCAACGTCGTGGATGTAGCCTGCGGTGTCGGTCGCCGGCTCGATCAGGCCGCCGAGTGAAGGCGTGAACCACAGCAGCGCCGGGGCCAGTGCCCAGGCCGCCATCAGCACCACCTTGCGGCGCAGGTTGTAGCCGACCTTGATCTCTTCCTTGTGCTCGTGCGTGGCCTGGTTGACCTGGTCGTAGCCCTTGGGCTCGAAGAAGAAGTGGCCGGCCTGGCGGCTGGTCATCGACACACCCCAGGCCAGCAGCGCAGCCATCGCCGGGTCGATGAACAGCAGGGCATAGGCGACCACGAAGCTGCAGGCGCTCAGCAGGTGCAGCGACTGGTTGATGCGACTGTGGTGGTAGTAGCGGTGGTCATCCCAACGCTGCACGCGCAGGGTCTCCAGGAACTCGCGGATGACAGGCACGGACATGCACTCCTTAGTTTGACGGTGCGGCAGCATGCGGCCGACACATGAAGCGGCCGTGAAACGCGCGTGACAGCACGGTGTCGGTGCTGCCGTGGCGCCGTCATCGCGCTGTTGCATTGCCATCGCAACATCTTGCGATGGAGACGTGCGTGATGACCCCCAAGAAGCTGCTGGCTGCGCAACTGGACATGGCGCCCGATGAGATCGTCGTGGACGACTACCCGGCCGAACGGCGCTCTTTGCGCATCTCGGTCGTGACCGAGACCTACCCGCCGGAAGTCAACGGCGTGGCACGCACCATCGCCAGCGTGGTCGAAGGCCTGCGCGCGCGCAACCATGCGGTGCAGCTGATCCGCCCAGGCCAGCGCCGCGGCGAACAGGGCAGCGACGCGCCAGGTTTCCACGAGGTGCTGATGCGCGGCCTGCCGATCCCGCGCTACCCGCAGCTGCGCATGGGGCTGACCTCCAAGCGCACGCTGGTGAAGCTGTGGTCGGTGCGGCGGCCGGACGTGGTGCACATCGCAACAGAAGGGCCGATGGGCTGGTCCGCGCTGCAGGCCGCCACACACCTGAAGCTGCCGGTATGCTCGGACTTCCGCACCAACTTCCACGCCTACAGCAAGCACTACGGCGTGGGCTGGCTGCACAAGCCCATCATGGCCTACCTGCGCAAGTTCCATAACCTGACGCAGTGCACGATGACGCCCGACGAAGGCCTGCGCCAGGCCCTCACCGGCTACGGTTTCCGCAACGTGATGGTGGTGGCGCGCGGCGTGGACACGCAGCTGTTCCACCCGCGCTTTCGCAGCGAGGCCTTGCGCGAAAGCTGGGGCGCGGCACCGGGCGACCTGGTGGTGGTGCACGTGGGCCGGCTGGCGGCGGAGAAGAACCTGGGCACGCTGATGCAGGCTTTCGAGGCCATGCGCCAGGTGCAGCCACGCGCGAAGCTGGTGCTGGTGGGCGACGGCCCGGCGCGCAAGGACCTGCAGGCGCGCTGCCCGCAGGCCATCTTCGCCGGTATGCGCCATGGCGATGACCTGGCCGCCCACTACGCCAGCGGCGACCTGTTCCTGTTTCCCAGCCTCACCGAGACCTTCGGCAACGTGACGCCCGAGGCCCTGGCCAGCGGCCTGCCGGTGCTGGCCTACGACTACGCCGCGGCCAGCCAGCTGGTGCGCCCGCAGATCAGCGGCCTGCTGGCGCCGATGAGCAGCGCGCCGGAGTTCGTGCGCATGGCGGC
>NZ_VIDT01000074.1 GCF_006519715.1 Ideonella azotifigens | reverse complement strand
GGATGCGCGGCGACCGCCAGCACCAGCGCGCTGCAGCAGGTGCCGACCAACGCCGCGGTGAATACCCGGTAGCGTGTCCGGTCCGGCGCCAGCGGCGTGTCGGCCAGGCTGGCATAGATCGCGCCGGAGGCGGCCACGAAGGCTGCGGACGCGCCACCGATGGGCCAGACCAGCAACTGCACCAGCGCCAGCCCCAGCGAAACCGAAATGCCGTTCAAGCCGTAGGTGGGTAGGCGCAGCCCCGCGAGCAGCCAGCGTGGAAGTTGCATGCCGCGCATTGTTGCGCAGCAGCTCGGCAGAACTGCTGCGCTGCGGTGCTCAGCTGGCGACGGTGAAGCGTGCCCGCACGTGGCGCGGGTTCTCCAGCTCGTCCACCAGCGCCACTGCCAGGTCGGCCACCGAGATGTGGCCGGGCTGGTCGCCGTCCATCAACGGCTGCTCGCTGCCCAGCCGGTAGTTGCCGCTGCGCTCGCCGGGTTGCAGCAGGATGGGTGGAGACAGGAAAGTCCATTCCAGCGAATCTTCGCCGCGCAGGCGGTTCAGGGCCTCGCGTGCGGCGGAGGCGGCGGCCTTTATCTCGGCCGGGAAGCCTGGCGTGTCCACCAATTGCACGCCGGGGGCGACGAACAGGCTGCCGGCGCCACCCACCATCACGAAACGCTTCACGCCGGACTGCTTCACGCCGGCGACCTGTGCGTCGTAGCCGCGCAGGAATTCGTCGTGGATGTCGGGGTTGCCCCAGCCTGGGTTGTAGGCGCTGAGCACCGCGTCATGGCCGCGCACCGCGGCGGCGACTTGGTCGGCCACCAGCGCGTCGGCCTTCACGACGGTGAGGTTCGGCTGAGCGGGAAGCTTCTCGGGATGGCGTGCCAGCACGGTCACCTGGTGGCCGCGTTGCAGCAGTTCGGTCAGGGTGGGCGTGCCGACAAAGCCGGTGGCGCCGATCAGGGCGATGCGCATGAAGAAACTCCGGTTGGATTGCAGTGCCATGCAGTTTGTCTGCTTCACAAGCAGTGCGGTAGCGGGTCAGAATTGCTATCAGTTTGAAGTAGGGCTTCAAGATGGATGATTTGCGGCGCTTGGCCGTGTTTGCCGCGGTGGTGCGGCACCGCTCGATGAGCGCCGCAGGGCGAGCCCTGGGCATGAGCCCTTCGGCGGTGAGCCAGCAGGTGCGGCTGCTGGAGAAAGACGGCGGCGTGACCTTGCTGCACCGCTCCACCCGCAAGCTCAGGCTGACCGACGCCGGTGAGCGCCTGCATGTGGCCTGTGCCGCGATGGTGGCGCAGGCCGAGCTGGCGCGGGCGGAACTGCACAGCGCACGCGAAGCGCCCAGTGGCGAGCTGCGCATTGCTGCAACGGTAGGTTTTGCGCGCCACATTGCCCCTGCGCTGGGCGAGCTGCTGGCGTCTCATCCGGCGCTCAGCCTGCAGTTGCTGGTGGACGATTCACCGGTGGACCTGATCGAGGCCCGGGTGGACCTGGCGGTGCGCTTTGGCAAGGTGCCGGACATGCCCTGGGCGGCGCGGCGGCTGGGCAGTTTCGACTGGTGCCTGTGTGCCTCACCGCAATGGCTGGCCCAGCATGGCGAACCGGCCTCGCCGGAAGCCTTGCTGGGCCATGCGTGGGTCGGCTTTGCGCGCACGGGCGGTGTGCTGATGCCCAGTTTCCGGGGGCCGGCCGGTCAGCTGCAGACCTTGCGCATCCAGCCGCGCATCGGGAGCAACAACCAGCTGTCGATCCAGCAGATGTGCGAGGCCGGCCTAGGGCCGGCGATGTTGGGCATGGTGGACGTGCACGAGGCCCTGGAAGCCGGCCGTCTGCGCCACCTGCTGCCGGAATGGCAGGCCGGTTCGCTGGACGTCTGGGCTCTCACCCCGCAGCGAGATGCCCAGCCGGCCAAGGTCCGGCATGCCATCGCGGCCTTGGGCCGCTACCTTGCAGGTGTGCCCGGGATGCGGCCGCCAGGCTGACGGCAAAGCCTGGCGCAGGCCCGGTGCCTACAGACCGCCGGGGCATGCGCCTCCTCCGACTTGAAGCCCGATGGCAGAGGGGCTGCGCTTCGAGGCCATCGAAGAAAAATCGACCGGCAACTGGAATAAGTGCGGCAGCGCGTCGTCTACCCCTGTAGCCGACACCACTTTCCGACCTGCCATGACACATTCCGACGCAACGCCCTTGCGACGAACCACGATACCTGCAGCTGGTGTCCTCGCCATGCTTGCAAGCTTGCTCGTGGTCTGCAACGTCTCTGCGGACTCACCGCAGGCTGCCTTTGCTGCCGAGAACGACGCGGCCATGGCCCGCATGATGGACGGCATGGCGTTGACGCCTTCGGGTGACATTGACCGGGACTTCGCCTTGATGATGATTCCGCATCACCAAGGCGCCATCGACATGGCGCTGTCCGAACTGCGCTACGGGCACAACGAGCAACTGCGGCGGATCGCGCAGGAGATCATCGTCGAGCAACAGCAGGAGATCGCCGCCATGCACCTTGCGCTGGGCCTGCCGCTGCCGCCTTCCGCGCCCGCGCCGACCCAGGGCACGCCATTCCTGGCACCTGCCGTCTCAGCTGCTCCAGCCGCACCAGCCGGCGCAGCTGCTTCTACTGGTCCCGACGGAGCGGTTCTCGGCACACATTGCACGCCTCACGTCCACAACCCCCAATGAGCTCCGCAACCATGAAACATCCACGCATCGTCGACGCCATCCTCGGCACAGCGCTCGCCACGGCTTTTGCTTGGGCGCAGGCCGGCCAGGCGCCCGGCGCTTCAGCGACCGCCGACATTCCCATCAGCCATCGGGACCGCCTCTACGCCGCCGAGCAGTTCTCCAACACGGTGTCGGTGACCGACCCGGCGGACAACAAGCTGCTCGGCTTGATTCGCCTGGGCGACCCGTCGCCCGGCAACTTCAGCCCGCTTTACCGCGGGCAGGTGCTGGTGCACGGCATGGGCTTCTCGCCTGACCATCGCACCCTGGCTGTCGTCTCCATCGGGTCGAATTCGGTGACCTTCATCGACACCGCCACCAATGCGGTGAAGCATACGACCTATCTCGGGCGCTCGCCGCACGAAGCCTTCTACACGCCGGACGGCAAGGAGGTCTGGGTGACGGTTCGCGGCGAGAACTACATCGCCGTGCTCGACGCGGCCACGTTCCTGGAGAAGACGCGCATCACCACCCCATCGGGTCCCGGCATGCAGATCTTCTCGCCCGACGGCCAATACGGCTACATCTGCTCGTCCTTCAATCCGGAAACTGATGTCGTTTCGGTCGCGACGCACCAGATCGTCGGCCGCGTCCGGCAGGACAGTCCCTTCTGCCCCAACATTGCCGCAACGCCTGACGGAAAGCAGGTCTGGCTGACGCTCAAGGACATTGGCAGGACGATGGTCTTTGACGCCAGGCCACCGTTCTCGGTGATCAAATCGTTCGATACCGGACCCATCACCAATCACGTCAACTTCGCCAACACGAAGCGCGGCCAGTTCGCCTACGTGAGCATTGGCGGCTTGAATCAGGTCAAGGTCTTCCGTACCGACGACTTCTCGCTTGTCGCCACCATCCCGGTTGGCAAGCTGCCGCACGGCATCTGGCCGTCGGGTGACGGTACCCGCATGTACGTGGGCCTGGAAAATGCCGACGCGCTTGCCGCGATTGACACAGCCACCAATGCCGTCGTCGGGACCGTGCCCGTCGGCCAGGCGCCGCAGGCGATTGCCTATGTGCCGAATGCCGTGCCCGAAGGCGACGGCATGCAGGGCTTGCAGCCTCTTGGCGTTGCCGGTCAACTGGCGCAATTGTTTCTGGTTCCGCTGGAGAATGGGCGGGGCAGCAGCAGCGACAACCCGCCTACCAGCGTCGCGCTGTTCGACCAGGGCTTGCTGCAGGTGGTGCAAGCCTCTGCGACCGGGCTCGCACCCAAGCAGGCGTATGTGCTGGCGCTGGCGGACAAGGCCGATGGCTCGGGCATCCTGCAGCCACTCGCAAATTTCATGACCAACCCGGCGGGGTCTGCCATCGTCAATGCCATTGGGCCCATCCGGCAAACTGTGCAGGGGCAGGCTGGGGCGCAGCGTCGCTACCTGGTCATTGCACCTCACAACGGTGATACGCCTGGCGCGCCGGTTCAAGTGCAGGGCATGTGAATGTCCGTCTCACGCAACCTGCTCTTGCGGGCTTTGGCATGAGCGGCCCCACCCAGTGTGAAGGCTGGCATTCAGGACTTCGATTGACATGAAGGATCTGCTGGCGCTTGTCGAACCGATGGTGCCGACCTTGCGGCGCTACGCGCGTGCGCTGATGCATGATCCACACTTGGCCGACGACCTGGTGCAAGATTGCCTGGAGCGAGTCGTCAAGCGATGGGAGCAGCGGCGCCACCAGGACGATACGCGGCAATGGGTCTTCTCCATCGCGCACAACCTGGCGATGGACTGGCTGCGGCAGCAGAGGCGCCGCGGCCTCCATCTTGCAATTGAGGACGTCGAAGAGAAGGAGATGGTGACGCCCGCCGCTCAGGAGGCCCACATTCGGCACCATGAACTGCTGGGCTTCCTGGACCGATTGCCGCATGAGCAGCGAAGCGTCATCCTGCTCGTGTCCGTGGAGGATTTTTCCTATGCGGAAGCGGCCAAGGCCCTGGACATACCGATCGGAACCGTGATGTCGCGATTGGCCCGCGGCCGGGAGAGGTTGCTGCGTGCCATGGAGGGTGAGCCGCGCCAGCAAAAACCTGAGCGAGGCTCGCAACCCGCGCTGCGGAGACTGAAGTAGATGAGCGCAGACAACCCGACACCGCAACCCATCCTCGAAGAGGATTTGCACGCCTACGTGGACCACTGCCTCGATGCGGCGCGCCGGCGTGAGGTGCAGCACTACCTGGACCACCATCCCGAGGCCGCGGCGCAGGTGGCGGGTTTCGCCGCCCAGCGGCAGGGCCTGCGCAGCGCGCTGGCGGGCATTGCGGACGAGCCTGTCCCGCCCAGGTTGAACTTGCAGCGCATGCTCGAAGAGCGCCGGACGCCCCGCCCCTGGCCTTGGAGCATGGCCGCCGCCGTGGTCTTGGCCTTGGGAGCGGGCGGCTTGGGGGGATGGTCTGTTCGCGGGGTGTGGCCCGACGGCCATGGTGGCATCGCCGCGCTGGCTCGCGAAGCCACGAGCAGCTATGCGGTGTACGCAGCCGATCCGCTGCGCCCTGTCGAAATGGGGCCTGAGCGCCAGACTGAGTTGGTCAGTTGGGTCTCGGCCAGATTGAAGCGTGCCGTCTCTGTACCGGATCTCTCCGGATCAGGATTCCGCTACATCGGCGGCCGACTCGTTTCTACCGAACATGGTCCTGCCGGCATGTTCTTCTACGACGATGCAAACGGCACGCGCCTGGCCATGGTGGTGAGGCCCATGGCGATCGAGCACGATACGCCGATGCTGAAACAGCACACAGGCAATATTGCGGGCTTCACCTGGGCCGCGCATGGGCTGGGCTACAGCGTGGTCGGCACGGAGCGCGCCGATGCGCTGCACCCACTTGCCGACGAGGTCAGGCGTCAGACCAACGCGATGCTGTGATGGTCAGCCAGACCATGGAAGACCGCAATTGATGTGGCTGCAATCCGAGCGAACCCAGCGCAAGGCTCACATGCCTGCGTAGTTCGGCCCACCGCCGCCTTCGGGCGTGACCCAGACGATGTTCTGCGTCGGGTCCTTGATGTCGCAGGTCTTGCAGTGCACGCAGTTCTGCGCGTTGATCTGCAGGCGCTGCGTGCCGGCTTCTTCGACGAATTCGTAGACACCCGCCGGGCAGTAACGACTCTCCGGGCCGGCGAACTTGGCCAGGTTGACCTGCACCGGTACCGCGTTGTCCTTGAGCGTCAGGTGGGCCGGCTGGTTCTCTTCGTGGTTGGTGTTGCTGATGAAGACCGACGAGAGGCGGTCGAAGGTCAGCTTGCCGTCGGGCTTGGGGTAGTCGATCTTGGTTGATTCGTTGGCCGGGCGCAGGTAGACGTGGTCGGGTGCTGTGCGGTGGATCGTCCACGGCGGGCTTTGCACGCCCAGCTTGGGCAGCAGCCACTGTTCGATGCCGGTCATCAGCGTGCCCACGGTGTTGCCCTTCTTGAACCACTGCTTGAAGTTCTTCGAGCGCATCAGCTCGGTCTTCAGCCAGCTCTGCTCGAAGGCGGCCGGGTAGGCGGTCAGCTCGTCCTGGGCACGCCCGGCGCCGAGTGCGTCAAACGCAGCTTCTGCTACCAGCATGCCGGTCTTGATCGCCGCGTGGCTGCCCTTGATGCGGGCCGCGTTCAGCGTGCCGGCTTCGCAGCCGACGAGTGCGCCGCCCGGGAACACCAGCGTGGGCAGGCTGAGGATGCCGCCAGCCGTGATGGCACGTGCGCCATAGCCCAGGCGCTTGCCGCCTTCGATGTGCTTGCGGATCGCAGGGTGCGTCTTCCAGCGCTGCATTTCCTCGAACGGACTCAGCCACGGGTTTTTGTAGTCCAGGCCGACCACGAAGCCCAGCGTGACCTTGTTGCCTTCGAGGTGGTAGAGGAAGCCGCCGCCGTAGGTCTCGTGGTCCATCGGCCAGCCGGCGGTGTGCACCACCAGGCCGGGCTTGGCCTGCGCAGCCGGTACTTCCCACAGCTCCTTGATGCCGATGGCATAGCTCTGCGGGTCCTTGCCGGCGTCAAGCTGGTATTTGGCGATCAACTGCTTGCCCAGGTGGCCGCGCGCGCCCTCGGCGAAGATGGTGTACTTGCCGTGCAGTTCCATGCCGAGCTGGAAGCTGTCGTTGGGTTCGCCGTCCTTGCCCACGCCCAGGTTGCCGGTGGCCACGCCCTTGACCCGGTTCTGCTCGTCGTAGAGCACTTCGGCCGCTGCAAAACCAGGGAAGATTTCCACGCCCAAGGCCTCGGCCTGCTCGGCCAGCCACTTGGTCACCGCGCCCAGGCTGATGACATAGTTGCCTTCGTTGTGGAAGCACTCCGGCACCAGGCCGTCGGGTGTCTTCCTGGCGCCAGCCTCGGAGAGGAACAGCACTTCGTCGGCCGTCACCGGCTGGTTCAGCGGCGCGCCACGTTCCTTCCAGTCGGGGAACAGCTCGGTGATCGCGATCGGATCCATCACTGCGCCCGAGAGGATGTGCGCGCCCGGTTCCGAGCCCTTTTCCAGCACCACCACGTTCACCTCGCGACCCTTTTCGGCGGCGAGTTGCTTCAGGCGGATCGCGGTCGACAGGCCAGCGGGGCCGCCGCCGACGACGACCACGTCGTACTCCATCGATTCACGGGGGCCGTACTGGGCCAGCAACTCGCTCGGGGTCATGGGTCTCTTTCTGCGTTTGAATGAATTTGTCTCCGCGTGCCATGGGCCGGCCGCAGGCGTGCTTGAGGTAATTCTAGCGGCTTGTGCTCAAAAAAAGCACGGTCGTGCTTTTGTGTCTCCGTGGTGACCTGGCGCCTGAAAAACCGCTGCATTGCGCCCGCGTAAATACCCCTGCGTCGCTGCCTGTCACGCCTGCGAGGCACGTGCTATGGTTTCATCCATGAGCTACAACATTGACCTCTCGGGCCGCGTGGCCCTGGTGACCGGCGCCTCCGGCGGCCTCGGCGCCCAGTTCGCCAAGACCCTGGCCAAGGCCGGCGCCGCCGTGGTGCTGGCCGGTCGCCGTGTCGAGCGGCTGAAGACCTTGCGCGCCGAGATCGAGAGCGGCGGCGGCGACGCCCACGTCGTCAAGCTGGACGTGACCGACCACGACAGCATCAAGTCCGCCGTTGCCCATGCCGAGACCGAAACCGGCACGCTGGACATCCTGATCAACAACTCCGGTGTCAGCACCACGCAGAAGTTGACCGACGTCACGCCGGAAGACTACGACTATGTGATGGACACCAACACCAAGGGCGCGTTTTTCGTCGCCCAGGAAGTTGCCAAGCGCATGATCGCCCGCTCGCGCGGCGCGGCGCCCGGCACCTTCATCGGCGGCCGCATCGTCAACATTGCCTCGATGGCCGGGCTGCGCGCGCTGGGCCAGATCGGCCTGTACGGCATGAGCAAGGCTGCGGTCATCCACATGACCCGCGCGCAGGCGCTGGAGTGGGGCCGCTACGGCATCAATGTCAATGCCATCTGCCCCGGCTACATCGACACCGAGATCAACCACCACCACTGGGAAACCGAAGGTGGCAAGAAGCTGATGGCCATGCTGCCGCGCAAGCGCGTCGGCCAGCCGCAGGACCTGGACGCCACGCTGATGATGCTGTGCGCCAGCCAGAGCCATTTCATCAACGGCGCGGTGATCCAGGCCGACGACGGTTTTGGCGTCTGAACTGCCGATGAGCGAAGAAGAAGGACAGGCGGCGCCCACCGCCGAAGTGTCGGCAGCGGTGCCGGTCATGACCACGCTGCAGGCCCGCGTGCTGGCGGTGCTGGTCGAGAAGCAGCACACGGTGCCGGACAGCTACCCGCTGTCGCTCAACGCGCTGCAGTCCGGCTGCAACCAGAAGACGGCACGCGCACCGGTGATGGAGGTCAGCGAGCGCGACCTGCTCGAAGCGCTGGACGAATTGAAGCGCAAGCACCTGATCTCGGAAGTCAGCGGCAGCCGCGTGGTGCGCTTCGACCACAACATGCCGCGTGGCCTGGGCGTGCCCAGCCAGTCCGCGGCGCTGCTGGCCACGCTGATGCTGCGCGGCCCGCAGACCGCTGCCGAGCTGCGACTGAACAGCGAACGGCTGCACCGTTTTGCCGACGTCTCTTCGGTCGATGCCTTCCTCGACGAGCTGGCCACCAAGCAGCCGGCGCGGGTGCGCAAGCTGGCGCGTTCACCTGGCGAGCGTGAGGCACGCTGGGCGCATTTGCTGTGCGGCGAGCCGCCGGCGTCCTTGGCCGGCGCATCTGGCGCTGCCACCGGTGGCAGCGGCGGGCAAACAGGGCCGAGCTGGTCCGACTGGGAAGCGCTGCAGGCCGAGGTGGTGCGCCAGGGCAGCGAGCTGGCGGAGCTCAAGCGCGTGATGGCCGAGCTGCGCGAGGCGCTCGGGCACTGATCTCCGGCATCAAGGGGGAGCGCATGCGATTCGCGTTGCCGGCTGAAAAAAAGCTGACCTACGAGATGCGCATCCCCATCCGCTGGGGTGACATGGACCTGATGGGCCATGTCAACAACGCAATGTATTTCCGCTACCTGGAAACCGTGCGCGTCGAGTGGCTGCATGCGGTGGGCGGCAAGCCGGACCCGAGCGGCCAGGGCCCTGTCATCGTCAACGCCTTCTGCAATTTCCTCAAGCAGTTGGAATACCCCGGCGAGGTGCTGGCAAGGCACTATGTGGCCAACCCTGGCCGCAGCAGCTTCGACACCTTCATCACGCTGGAACGCACCGACCGGCCTGGCGTGGTCTGCGCCGAGGGCGGTGCGACGACCGTCTGGGTCGACTTTCCCTCCGGCAAGTCCGCACCGCTGCCGGATTGGCTGAGGGCGCTGATCGCCTGAACGCTCTCAGCCGACCATCAGCAGCCACAGCGCCAGCCCGCCGGTCACCAGTGCCAGCAGCAGGCTGTAGGCCAGCGAGATGAGCAGCGCGCGTGGCAAGGTGGCCCACCAGGAACCGCCGTACACACGCTTCATCGACAGCGCGCCATAGACGGGGATGGCCAGCAGCGGCAGGACCATGACCGCATTGGGCAGCACCTGGATGCACAGCAGCGCGATGAACCAGAAGCTGTGCACATGCAGACTGAAGACGAAGTGCTCGCCGTAAGAGCGCTTGCGGCCAAGGTAGGCCAGCTTCATCAGCGCGGCGAAAAATGGCAGCATCAGGAACACCGCGTAAGGCGCCTTGGCCGCGAACTGGTGGCTCATCCCTTCCGGGTGCGCCGCGCTGGCCTTGTGCGTCATGCGGGCCACGAAGTGATCGATGGCGCTGCAGGCGTCGGATTCCTTGAGGCAGCGCTGTTCGCGCTGCAGGTCTTTATCGTCGATGGTGGCCAGGACCGAGTCGTCGTCCAGTTCGACTTCGGGCTCTGATGCGTCTGCCGAGGCCGACGACGCGGACGAAGCAGCGCTGTTGGCTGCAGCCGGCGCCGAAGCTGCGGTCGCGGGCAGGTGCGAGCCCACGATGATGTGCCGGCCATCGCCGCCGGTCAGCTTCATCACCAGGAAAAAGACGAAGCTCGCAGTCAGGTACAACCGCAACGGCAGCACAAAGTGCCGGCGTTTGCCATGGAAATACTCGCGCGTCAGTTGACCCGGCCGGGTCAGCAGCATGCGCAGCGTGCGCCACAGCGCGCCTTCCAGCGCCACGTAGTGGGTGATGAACTCGTGCACGAATTCGGTGAAGCTGGGCGGATGCAGCACCGTCTCCTGGCCGCAGCGCGGGCAGTAGTCGGCATCGGGCAGCGGGGTCAGGTCCTGCTCGCAGTTGCGGCAATGCGGCGAGCGGGCGTGACCGTGGTGAAGCTGAGAGAGCGAAGCGGGCAGGGGCTGGGACGTGGTCACGAGGGCAATGGGGTGCGGCGGAGGATTCATACCGCAAGCAAGCGGTGCACCAGCTCGGGCGTGGTGCTGGCGTTCATCTTGCGCATCAGGCGGGCGCGGTAGACGTCCACCGTGCGCGGGCTGATGGCGAGCTTCTTGCCGATCTGCTTGCTGGTGTCACCCTCGATCAGCAGCGCGGCGATCTCGCGCTCGCGGCCGGTGAAGTCGACCTTCAGCACGCGCCGGGCCGACAGGTCCTCGAAGGTCCAGATGCCAGCGGCGTGCGGGTCGGATGAATCCAGCGCGCGGCCGGACACGTGGCACCAGAACAACTCGCCGCTCATGCGCTTCATCACGCGGTCGTCGGCATAGCGTCCGTCTTCGCCGAGGCTGGCAATGATGCGGTCGCCGGTGCGCTGGTACTCGGCGGTGCTGGGGTACATCACCTCGAACGACTGCCCGATCAGCTGTGCACTCTCGGCGTTGAACATGGCCAGCGCATGCTGGTTGCAGTCCACCACCAGGCGGTAGCGCGAGAGCACCATGCCGATCGGGGCCAGGTCGAAGGCAATCCGGTAGTCCAGGTCAATCATTGCGGGCAGGCAAGGCAACGCTGCGGTTCAAAGCAGCGCATAGGTGGTGGTGGCGTGGGCCGCGAGTGTCCCAGATGCGAGCCGGCATTCGATCTCGCCGAACACCAGCTGCCGGCCGAGCTTCAATACCCGGGCCAGCACCTGGACTTCGCCGGCATCGCCAGGCACCGGGCGCAGGAAGCTGGTTTGCAACTGCACCGTGGTCATGGGCTGGAAGCCGCCCAGTTGGGCCGAGATGGCCAGCACCATCGCGCTGTCGGCCGCGGCCATCAGCGTCTGCCCGCACAGCACGCCGCCGGCATGCACATGCGGCGCGGTGACGGGCAGGGCCAGCGTCAGCTCGCTGCCCTCCAGCGCGCGCACCTGCAGGTCCAGCGCCTGCACCCAGGGGGCGAAGATCTCGCTGCAAAGGCGCTGCAGCTTGTCGGTGTCCAGCGGTTTCGCGGGCAATGGCGAGGGCTTGCGGGGAGCGTCTGGGGTCATGGCCTTAGTCAAATCTACCTAGTGGACTACGTAATATGTTACGTAGTAACCTGCTTGCACATCCGAACAAGCCCGGAGGCAAACCCATGAACAAGATCTACCCGAGCGCAGCGGCTGCGCTGGAAGGTGTCGTCCAGGACGACCAACTGCTCGCCGTCGGGGGCTTTGGCCTCTGCGGCATTCCCGAGGCGCTGATCGACGCGCTGCAGGCCAGCGGCAAGCAGAACCTCACCGTCATCTCGAACAACGCGGGTGTCGATGGCTTCGGCCTTGGCAAGCTGCTGAGCACGCGGCAGATCAAGAAGATGATCTCCAGCTACGTGGGCGAGAACAAGGAGTTCGAGCGCCAGTACCTGGCCGGCGAGTTGCAGCTCGAATTCACGCCGCAGGGCACGCTGGCCGAGAAGCTGCGCGCCGGCGGCGCCGGCATTCCGGCGTTTTTCACCAAGACCGGCGTGGGCACCATCGTGGCCGATGGCAAGGAACTGCGCGAGTTCGATGGCCAGACCTACGTGATGGAGCGCTCGCTGACGCCGGACGTGTCGCTGGTCAAGGCCTACGTGGCCGACAAGAGCGGCAACCTGCAGTTCCGCCGGACCGCGCGCAACTTCAACCCCAATGTGGCCATGGCCGGCAAGATCACCATCGTCGAGGTCGAGAAGATCGTCGAGACCGGCGAGATCGACCCGGACCAGGTTCACCTGCCCGGCATCTTCGTGCACCGCATCGTGCTGAACGCGACGCCGGAAAAGCGCATCGAGCAACGCACGGTCCGGAAATCGGCCTGAGCAGAAGGAGACACACACCATGGCATGGACCCGCGATGAAATGGCCGCCCGCGCTGCACAGGAACTGCAGGACGGCTTCTACGTGAACCTGGGCATCGGCCTGCCCACTTTGGTGGCCAACCACGTGCCTGGCGGCATGGAGGTCTGGTTGCAGAGCGAAAACGGCCTGCTGGGCATCGGCCCGTTCCCGACCGAGGAAGAGGTCGACGCCGACATGATCAACGCCGGCAAGCAGACGGTGACCACGCTGCCCGGCTCGTCGATCTTCTCCAGCGCGGACAGCTTCGGCATGATCCGCGGCGGCAAGATCAACCTGGCCATCCTCGGTGCGATGCAGGTCAGCGAAAAGGGCGACCTGGCGAACTGGATGATCCCCGGCAAGATGGTCAAGGGCATGGGCGGCGCGATGGACCTGGTGGCAGGCGTCGGCCGCGTCATCGTGCTGATGGAGCACGTGGCGACCAAGAAGGACGGCAGCACGGACATGAAGCTGCTGCCCGCCTGCACGCTGCCATTGACCGGCCTGGGTGTGGTCAATCGCATCATCACTGACCTGGCCGTGATGGACGTGACCCCCGAAGGACTGAAGCTGATCGAGACCGCGCCGGGCGTGAGCCGCGAAGAGGTGCAGGGCAAGACCGGCGTGCCGCTGCACTGAGCACGGCGCAGCGACTTCACGACAAAGGGCCTTCGGGCCTTTTTTCAATGCGTTGCGGTTCAGTACGGCGGCGCCTTGCGCGTGCGCTGTTCGCGGGCCGCTTCGGTCCACCAGGCCAGGTCGTCGGCAAAGCGCGGGAAGGCTTTTTGCAACGACTCGCCGGCGCCGCCTGTGGGATTGCCGTCGGCGTCCAGCGTCTGCGAGATCGGGCCGACCGCCAGTGCGCTGGAAATGACCACCATGCCCATCTCCGACAGGATGCTGTGCCAGATGCTGCCCGAGCGCACGCCGGAGAAGCGGCCGGCCGAATAGCTGGCCACCGCGGCGGGGCGCCAGAACCATTCCTCCAGGAAATGGTCGGTCAGGTTCTTCAGCCCGGGCTGTGGCCCCCAGTTGTATTCGCCGGTCACGAAGACAAAGGCGTCCGCCGTGCGGATCTTCTCCGCCAGCGCTTCCATCGCCGCGGGGGCCTCTCCCTTGGGGTACTCCTTGTACATGCGGTCCAGCATCGGCAGGTTCACCGCCTTGGCGTCCACCAGCTCGGCCGCCGCGCCGCGCGCGTTCAGGCCCTTGACGAGGTAGTCTGCAAGGCGAATGCCCATGCGGTCGGAGCGGTAGGAGCCATAAAACACCAGCACTTTGTCGGCCATGTTGTTCCTCGGGGCAGTTGATGATGCCCATCATCTTCGGGTTTGCGGTCTGTTCGCCAATCCCCCAGACGAGCCCCTGGGCATCGGCCGCATGCACGAGGCGTGGCAGGTTTCGGCCGAAACCCCTGAGGGTTTGGGCCTCTTCGGTGCAGCCTTCGCCGGATGGCGGGCTGCGCGAGCAGAATCGCCAGCATGTCTGCTTCGCGATTGCCTTTGTTCAAGCCGTCTGTCGGTGGGCTGCTGCTCAGCCTGCTGGCCAGTGTGGCCGCGGCCAAGGCGCCGGTTCCGGTGTTGCCGGCATTGGCCGCTTCCGAAGCCGCACCGCTGGTCATGCCCGAAGCCGCCACCGGCTTCACGGCGAAGCCCGGCTGGTACTACCCGCATGCGGCGGTGGCTGCAGCCAACCCGCTG
>NZ_VIDT01000739.1 GCF_006519715.1 Ideonella azotifigens | reverse complement strand
CGGCTTCGGCCTGCAGCGGCCCGGGCGACACGCCGCTGCCGCCGTAGGCCGCGTCATCGGTGTTCAGCAGCGATTCCCACTGGCCGCCCTGCGGCAGGCCAATGCGGTAGCCATGGCGCACCTCGGGTGTGAAGTGGCTGACGACAACCACCGGCGGTGCATCACCGCCGGCCTTGCGCACAAAGGCCAGCACCGAGCTGGCGGCATCGTCATGGCGCAGCCACTCGAAGCCGTCGCCGGACACGTCGCGCTGGTACAGCGCCGGGTGGTGGCGCAACACCAGGTTCAGGTCGCGCACCAGGCGCTGCAGGCCGGCATGCGGCTCGCGCTCCAGCAGCGGCCAGTCCAGCTGGGCTTCGGCGTTCCACTCGCCCCACTGGCCGATCTCGTTGCCCATGAAGAGCAGCTTCTTGCCAGGGTGGCCCCACATGTAGCCGTAGGCCGCACGCAGGTTGGCAAAGCGGCGCCAATCGTTGCCCGGCATCTTGCGCAGCAGCGAGCCTTTGCCGTGCACCACTTCGTCGTGCGAGAGCGGCAGCATGAAGTTTTCGCTGAAGGCATAGACCAGCGAGAAGCGCAGCTCGTCCTGGTGGAAGCTGCGGTGCACCGGGTCGCGCGCCAGGTAGCGCAGCGTGTCGTTCATCCAGCCCATGTTCCACTTGTAGTGGAAGCCCAGGCCGCCGGATTCGCAGTCGTCAGACGGCGGGCGGCTGACGCCGGCAAACGAGGTGGACTCCTCGGCGATCATGATGGCCTCGGGCCGCTCGATGCCGATGGCCCGGTTCATGCGCCGCAGGAAGGAGATGGCTTCCAGGTTCTCGCGGCCGCCGTGCTGGTTCGGAATCCACTCGCCTTCCTTGCGGCTGTAGTCGCGGTAAAGCATCGAGGCCACCGCGTCCACCCGCAACCCGTCGATGCCGAAGCGCTCGATCCAGTACAGCGCGTTGCCGATCAGGAAGTTGCGCACCTCGCGGCGGCCGTAGTTGTAGATCAGCGTCTGCCAGTCGGGGTGGAAACCCTCGCGCGGGTCGGCGTGTTCGTAGAGATGGGTGCCGTCGAACTGGGCCAAGCCGTGTTCGTCGGTCGGGAAATGGGCCGGCACCCAGTCGAGGATCACGCCCAGGCCGGCAGCGTGGGCGGTGTCGACAAAGTGCTTGAAGTCTTCCGGCGACCCAAAGCGCGAGGTGGGCGCAAACAGGCCGGTGGGCTGGTAGCCCCACGAGCCATCGAACGGGTGCTCCTGCACCGGCAGCAGCTCGATGTGGGTGAAGCCCATGTCGCGCACGTAGGGCACCAGCTGCGCGGCCAGTTCGCGGTAGCTCAGCCAGCGGTTGTCCGGCCCGCGGCGCCACGAGCCCAGGTGCGCTTCATAGATGCTGATGGGCGCGTCCAGCGCGTTGGCACGGCGGCGCAGCGGGCTGCTGGCCACGCCGGCAGGCAGCCGCTGCACGATGGAGGCGGTGCTGGGCCGCAGCTCGGCACGGTTGGCGTATGGGTCGGACTTCAGGCGCAGCCGACCGTCGGCCCCCACCAGTTCGAAGCGGTACAGGTCGCCCTCGGCCACGTGCGGGATGAAGATCTCCCACACGCCGCTGGCAGGGTGCAGCCGCATCGCGTGGCGCCGACCATCCCAGCTGTTGAAGCTGCCGACCACCGAGACCCGCCGCGCCGACGGCGCCCAGACGGCGAAGCGCACCCCCCCTACGCCGCCGACGTCCAGCGGATGCGCGCCCAGCGCCTCGTAAGGCCGCAGGTGCGTGCCTTCTGACAGCAGCCAGAGGTCCGTCTCGCGCAGCTGCGAGCCAAAGCGGTAGGCGTCGTCGAGCCGCGACTGGTGCGTGCCCCAGTCGATCTGCAGGCGGTAGTCGGGCGCGGTTTCGGACGCGGGCAGCACGCCGCACCACAGGTCGCTGCCGGTCACGCAGCGCAAGGGCGCAAGCAATGCGCCCTTGGGTGTCACGGCGCTGACCTGGACGGCGCCGGGCAACAGCACCCGCAGCGCCCAGCCTGGCGATGCATCGGCCAGGCGATGCGGGCCGAGCACGGCAAACGGGTCGGCCGATTCGGCGCGCTGCAGCGCGGCAACGAGGTCAGCCGAAGGGGCGCCGGGGAAAGCGCCGAGTGAGGGGCCGGGCTGGGCGCCGGGCTGGGCATCTGGCACGGGTAAAGCGGTCATGCGCGGCGGCAACAGTCCTGTGCAGAAGTGAGGGCCAATCTACCGCAATACGCGGCAACCGGGCAGGGATGTTTGGATGGCCTCAAGCGGCAGTGACAGCAATCGCCGCGCCATGCGCCGGCAACAGCCAGCAGCGGCCGCCGGCGCAGTGCGCATCGCCTGAAGCTTCCAACAGTTCCGCAGGGGCAATGGGTGTGCCGTTGACGGGTAGCAGCATGCCAAGCTTGGCCGGCAACGGCAGGCTGACTGGCGTGTCGCCCAGATTGAAGGCCAGCACCAGCGCCGGGCCGGCACCCCGCGCGCGCTCGAACAGCAGCACCGGCTCGGCCGCGTCATGGAAGCGGATGC
>NZ_VIDT01000738.1 GCF_006519715.1 Ideonella azotifigens | reverse complement strand
CGAAGCGCAGCAGGTTCAGCGACAGGTAGCCCGGCGCCAGCGCGCTGGCGAAGTTGCCCACCGAGAACAAGGCCATCATCGCGATCAACAGCGTGCGCCGCGGCCAGCCGGCGGCCAGCACCGCCAACAGCGGCGCGCCGAGCACCACGCCCAGCGCATAGGCGCTGATCACATGGCCGGCCTCGGGAATGCTGACCTGCATGTCGGCCGCCACTTCGGGCAGCAGGCCCATGATGACGAACTCGCCGGTGCCGATCGCAAAACCGCCCACCCCCAGCGCGATGATCGCGGGCCAGAACGCCCCTGCCTGGCGGATGGTCGGGACATCGGTGACGGTCGGCGCAGCGGAATTCATCGAGTGGGGCGGGCAGGCGAGGAGGCAGGGCAGGGGCCTGGCGCGGCAGCGACAGATGTCGCATTGTGTTGCAGTGCACCAAGCCCCCGCTGGCTGACGGTTACTTGGCGGTTACGGCGCCGGCAGGCCGGCATTCAGTTGGCGACGCATTCAGCCGATACAGTGGCAAGCGGGCATGGGCCAGTGGCCGCACACTTGGCGGCTGGCATTCGCCGCCCGCGCTCGCCGAACTGCCGAACTGCCAAATTGCGGATGGACCCACATGCCGATGGATGCACCTGCTGATCTTCACCGCTGGGGCTTGGTCGAGCAGGTTGCCGGATTCGCTGTCTGGGACCTGGACATCTCGTCGCAGCGGGTGCTTTATTCGCCGCATTGGAAGCGCTGGCTGGGTTATCCGGCGGAGGACAGCTCGGATCCTGTCCAGACCTGGCGCGCGCGCGTGCACCCGGATGACCTGGGCGCGATGGTGCAGGCACTGTCAACCCACATCGATGGGCAGGAGCCGAGCTACGAGCACGAGTTTCGGCTGCGCGCGGCCGACGGGTCCTACCGCTGGGTGCTCTCACGGGGCCAGGTGGTCGCGCGTGACGGGCAGGGCGCTGCGCTGCGGGCCGTGGGCACCTTGACCGACCTCACCAAGCGGCGCCAGGCCCAGCAGGCTGGTCAACTGGCGCATCGGCCTGCCGCCCATGACGCCGCAATTGACGACGCCAGCCAGGCGCAGCAGCAACAGTTCTGGCTGCGGGTCAGCCACGAACTGCGCACGCCGCTGAACGCAGTGCTCGGCTTTGCCCAACTGCTGGCCACGCGCCTGGGCGCGGACGATCTGCCCACGCAGCGCCTGTACCTGGCGCATGTCGAAAAGGCCGGATGGCAATTGCTGGCGCTGGTGGAGGCGGCGATGGCCGAAAGTGGCGCGTCGTCGCCCGCATCGGCCGACAGGACCGACACGGCAGGCAAGCCCGAGCCCTGACGGCGCCCCGCCAGGCCCGGGGGCCGGCTTCTCAGGCCGTGGTCGGCGTGTCGACCTGCAGCACGCCGCGCTTGACCTGGTCGCGCTCGATGGACTGGAAAAGTGCCTTGAAGTTGCCTTCGCCAAAGCCGTCGTCACCCTTGCGCTGGATGAACTCGAAGAAGACCGGGCCCAGCATGGTCGCCGAGAAGATCTGCAGCAGCAGGCGAGGGCGGCCGTTGTCGGTCGAGCCGTCCAGCAGGATGCCGCGGGTCTGCAAGGCCTTGGCGTCTTCACCGTGGCCGGGCAGGCGCTCGCTGAGCATCTCGTAGTAGGCCTCGTTCGGCGCGGTCATCAGCGGCACGCCGGCGAGTTGTAGCTGGTCGATGGTGGCCAGCAGGTCTTCGCTCAGCAGCGCCACATGCTGGATGCCTTCGCCGTTGAACTGCATCAGGAATTCCTCGATCTGGCCGGAGCCTTTCTTCGATTCCTCGTTCAGCGGGATGCGGATCTTGCCGTCCGGCGCGGTCATGGCCTTGGAGGTCAGGCCGGTGTATTCGCCCTGGATGTCGAAGTAGCGGATCTCGCGGAAGTTGAACAGCCGCTCATAGAAGCTGGCCCAGAAACTCATGCGGCCGCGGTAGACGTTGTGCGTCAAATGGTCGATCAGCTTGAGGCCGTGGCCGACCGGATGGCGGGCCACGCCTTCGACGTATTCGAAGTCGATGTCGTAAATGGACTTGCCGTCCTCGAAGCGGTCGATCAGGTACAGCGGCGCACCGCCAATGCCCTTGATCGCCGGCAGCCGCAGCTCCATCGGGCCGGTGGGGATCTCGACCGGCTGGGCGCCCAGTTCCAGCGCGCGGGCGTAGGCCTTGTGCGAGTCCTTGACGCGGAAGGCCATCCCGCAGGCCGACGGGCCGTGCTCGGCCGCGAAGTACGCGGCATGGCTCTTGGGCTCGTTGTTGACGATGAAATTGATCTCGCCCTGGCGGTACAGCAGCACCAGCTTGGAGCGGTGGCGCGCCACCAGCGAGAAGCCCATGGCTTCGAACAGCGGCTCCAGCTGGCCGGGGGTGGGCGAGGCGAATTCGACGAACTCGAAACCCATCAGGCCCATGGGGTTGTCAAACAGATCAGCCATGTGTGGCTCCCGGGAAAAGGTCGTTGATCAAGCGGCAAGCGGCCTGCTCGGTCACAGACCGGTGCACGCATACGCTG
>NZ_VIDT01000737.1 GCF_006519715.1 Ideonella azotifigens | reverse complement strand
GCACCGCCCCCCATCCCCGGCAAGTCCAGCGCCGCGCAGCGGGACGGCATCAACCGCCTGGTCATCGTCGCCATCGATCCCGGCCACGGCGGCGAAGACCCAGGCGCCATCGGCCCCAGCGGCCTGAAGGAAAAGGACGTGGTGCTGCGCATTGCGCTGCAGCTGCGCGACAAGCTCAACACCAAGCCCGGCATGCGCGCGATGCTCACGCGCGACGACGACTTCTTCGTGCCGCTACAGGAGCGCGTGGCCAAGGCCCGCCGGGTACAGGCCGACCTGTTCGTCTCGGTGCATGCCGACGCCTTCATGAACCCCGACGCGCGCGGCGCCAGCGTCTTCGCGCTGAGCCAGCACGGCGCGTCCAGCACCGCCGCGCGCTGGATGGCGCAGCGCGAGAACGCGGCCGACGTGGTGGGCGGCGTGAATGCCGCGACCAAGGACGCTCAGGTGCTGCGCGCGCTGCTGGACATGAGCACCACCGCGCAGATCAAGGACAGCCTGCGCGTGGGCAACGAAGTGCTGTCGCGCATCGGCACCGTGGGCCGGCTGCACAAGGGCGAGGTCGAACAGGCCGGTTTCGCGGTGCTGAAGGCGCCGGACATCCCGTCCATCCTGGTCGAGACCGCGTTCATCTCGAACCCCACCGAAGAAGACAAGCTGCGCGACCCCGAGTACCAGCGCAAGCTGGTCGAGGCGCTGTTCACTGGCATCGACCGCTACTTCGCGAAGAACCCGCCGCTGGCGCGCAATCGGCAAACGTAAGGCCAGACTTGACGGCCGTCAGGCCGGGGCGCGGCGGCGCGCCTTCACGGCACCGGCCAGGATCACCACGCCAGGAATCAGGATCATCGCCCAGATGATTTTTTCGAGGTTCTGCTGCACCCAGGGGATGTTGCCGAACAGCACGCCAGCCATCATCACGCCGACCACCCAGAGCGCGCCGCCAATCAGGTTGAACAGCGTGAAGCGCGTGCGGCTCATCGCCGCCACGCCGGCCACGAAGGGTGCAAACGTGCGCACAAACGGCATGAAGCGCGCGACGATGATGGTCACCGCACCATAGCGCTCGTAGAAGGCATGGGCCTGCTCGAAGGCCCGCTTGTTGAAGAAGCGGGACTGCTCCCACTTGAACACTTTCGGCCCCAGCGCCCGGCCGATCGTGTAGTTCACCTGGTCGCCCAGCACCGCGGCCACCAGCAGCACCGCCAGCGACACCGGCAGGCTCATCAGCCCGGTGCCGCACATAGCACCGACCACGAACAGCAGCGAATCACCCGGCAGGAAAGGCATCACCACCACGCCGGTCTCCACGAAGATGATGGCGAACAGCAGTACGTAGACCCAGGTGCCGTAGTTGGTCACGAACACCGCGAGGTGCTTGTCCACGTGCAATATGAGGTCGATCAGGGGGGCGAGAAAGTCCATGGGCAGGGATTATCAGGGTGGACATCACACGGGCTCTCTACAATCCCGGGATGAACGACAACGTGCATCCGCCACTGCACAACGCCTTGCAGGCCGCGCCGCGCCGCCCGATCCGCGAATTGCCCGACGAACTGGTCAGCCAGATCGCTGCCGGCGAGGTGGTGGAGCGCCCGGCTTCGGTGGTGCGCGAGCTGGTGGACAACGCGCTGGACGCGGGCGCCGAGCAGGTCACCGTGCGCCTGGTGGCCGGCGGCGTGCGGGCCATCGTGGTCGAGGACGATGGCTGCGGCATTCCGCATGACGAGCTGCCGCTGGCGCTCAAGCGCCACGCCACCAGCAAGATCAGCTCGCTGGCCGAGCTCGAAGGCGTGATGACCATGGGCTTCCGCGGCGAGGCGCTGGCCGCCATCGCCTCGGTCTCCGAAACCCACATCGTCAGCCGCCCCGCAGATGCTTCCCAGGCCCGCAGGCTGGACGCCCGCAGCGGCGAGTTGCAACCTGCCGCCCGTGCGCAAGGCACCAGCATCGAAGTGCGCGAGCTGTTCTTCAGCACGCCCGCGCGGCGCAAGTTCCTCAAGTCAGGCCCGACCGAGCTGTCGCACGCCATCGAGGCGGTGCGCCGCCACGCGCTGGCGCGGCCGGACGTGGGCTTTGCGATCTGGCACGACGGCAAGCTGGTCGAACAATGGCGCCGCGCGCTGCACGAGCAACGCATGGCCGACGTGCTGGGCGAGGACTTCGTGGCGCAGAGCCGGCCGGTGGAACTGCTGGCCGGACCGATGCGGCTGCAAGGCCGCGTGGGCCTGCCCGAAGCCGCGCGCAACCGCGCAGACCATCAGTACGTCTACGTCAACGGCCGCTACGTGCGCGACAAGCTGATCACGCACGCCTTGCGCAGCGCCTATGAGGACGTGCTGCACGGCCAGAAGCAGCCGGCCTACGTGCTGTTCCTGGACATCGACCCGACGCGCGTGGACGTCAACGTGCACCCGACCAAGATCGAGGTGCGCTTCCGCGAATCGGGCGAGGTGTATTCGGTCGTCAAGCGCGCGGTGGAAAAGACGCTCTCGGCCCCGGCCGGCGCGCACCTGCCCGCCGCCATCTCG
>NZ_VIDT01000736.1 GCF_006519715.1 Ideonella azotifigens | reverse complement strand
ATGGGAACTCCAGAACTCCCAGAAACCGATCTCCATTGGATTGATTCTCGGGAGATCTGACCATCGGATATCACCCGAAAGTCGTTTCGGGACAACGACTTGGGAGATTTGCAAGGCCGACTACTTCTACCATCGAGCCCGGCTCGAGATGACCGACAAGTACGCCGATGTGCGCCAGGCCATGACAGACATCTTCGAGCGCAACTACCGCTGCTACGGCTACCGGCGGATCCACGCCTCGCTGAGCGATCGATCCGTGAGCATCTCGGAGAAGGTCATTCGTCGTCTGATGAAGCAGGAGTGCTTGGTTGCCGCGACGAGCAAGCGGCGCCGATACGGCTCGTACATGGGCGAGATCAGTCCGGCGCCCGACAACCTGCTGAATCGCGAATTCAGTGCCGAGGCTCCGAACGAGAAGTGGCTCACCGACATCACGGAGTTCCAGATCCCGGCAGGCAAGGTCTACCTGTCGCCCATGATCGATTGCTTCGATGGCATGGTCGTCAGCTGGTCTATCGGCACGCGGCCGAACGCCGAGTTGGTCAACACGATGCTCGATGCAGCCATCAACAAGCTCGCTGCCAGCGGTGAGCGGCCAATGATCCACTCGGACCGTGGGGGCACTATCGTTGGCCGGGCTGGCTGGCGAGAATTGCGGAGGCGAAGCTGATCCGCTCGATGTCACGCAAAGGATGTTCGCCGGACAACGCTGCCTGCGAAGGCTTCTTCGGCCGGCTGAAGACCGAGATGTTCTTCGAACGAGACTGGCTCTCGACGACCATCGAAAACTTCGTCGCAGCATTGGACACGTACATCCGCTGGTACAACGAAGTGCGAATCAAAAGCTCACTGGGCTTCCGAAGCCCCTCCGAGCACCGCAGAAGCCTGGGCCTCGCCGCATAACCAGTCCAAGTTTTTGTCCGCACCCCCCGCGGCTCAGTTTTCGGTCGGCGCCAACAGTTAATCGGAATCTGCGATGAAGCCCACTGGCTAGTCGCGGGGCCACACGCGGCATGAGAGAGAGCAGACGCAAGAAGGCCTACTTCTCCTAAAAGGACTCTTAAGAACGCAGTATTCATTTATCTCTCAAGAAATATAATAAATCGGCACAAGCAACAGATTTTGACTTAACAGGCTGTTGAAATACTGGCTTCGGTTCCGTAGGCGATCGGCGCAAGCTATCGCATGGTTGTGTGAACTCGTGCCTACGCGGGGCGAAGCGGCTCGAAAAAGCCGTGGGCAGCGTCCGTGATAGTGCGAATCCATTGGCAGCGACCTCTTGGGCGGCATTTCAACAGCCTGCTAACTGCGTGTGCACGCGCGCACCAGGGTCCGCATGTCGGCTTGGCCGTTATAGACCCTGGTGAGATGATCGATACCCTTATCTATTTATTTCCGGGGAAACTATTCGACTTTGGTTTTGACAAGGGTTCACAAATTGGAGCAGTGAAATTTAGAGAGCTCATGCAAACCTTGCCAAGCACGCCTTCCGTCGGCCCACAGTTCTCCGCCAATGCACAGTAGGCTCCCGGACGCGGAACAAATCGCCATTTAATGAGAGCGCCATCAATATCATTTCTTTGGCGTAAATCTGGAAATCTGACTCGAAAATCTTCCGTTTGCACTAATTCAGAACCGGGTTGTATCGTGACCTTGGCATAAGCCTGCGCGTCCACAATAGGATATAAGGATTCGATTTCCTTCACATTCCCTCGGGGCTGAATCCAATATTTCAAATCCGCGCCACTCATCCAAGGCAAGTCCGCCGTCAGCATATTAACAACATGACGTCCACAATTCTTAACTTTAACAGATATAGTCCATAAATCCCCATCGCCTGTTGGTTTACTTAGAGATATGGAAACCGCTTCGCATTTGGGCATAAACTGTCCCGCAAAACTGCTTTTACAAAAAGCAAGAATGACGATGGCATATAAAAGCCGTGATAAGCGATCGCTCATTGAAACCAGTCCAAATTCTTTAGTTGTTCCTTTTCCCACAAGATCTCCTCTTTGATTGCTTTGACACAATCGCTTGAGCACGAAGCTTCTTTTAATTTTTGCTCCAAACAAAATATCTTAGTTTTATAAGCCTTGCGTTCGGTTTCTTTCCGTTCGTTATTGTTCGAAGCCACGATTAGAACATTGCGCCTTACACCTCTGCATATCCCGCGATTCTGGCGCAAGGCGTCACTGATATGAGACTCTTCATGCACAGCGGTACATTGCGATATTCCGCACCGCTGCGCCAGTTCAGTTTGCGGCGCAAGCCTGATCACCGGCTCTCCCAATCCGTTGCAAACAATCGTGTTTTCATTGGTTTCTTTATACGGATTGGTCGCAAACAAACCCAAAGCATCCACCTCATTTATAGGGTCGTTTTCGACATAAGCATAGGTGTTGATGCCTCCCGCGAGCCCGATGGGATCCGACTCAACGTACCTCCCCGAGGTCGCCCGGTAATCCCGATTGAGGTTATAGAACAGCCCAGTCTCCTTGTCGAAGGTCTGCCCCGGGAACCTGAGGTTCAGGGTGAAGGCA
>NZ_VIDT01000735.1 GCF_006519715.1 Ideonella azotifigens | reverse complement strand
AAGGACGCGGCCGCGGGTGCGGTGGCGGGCGCAGTGACGGGTGCGGGTGCGGCATCCAGCTCGGCAATGTCCATCACGAAGCAGTAGCCACGGCCGGGCAGGCTGGCGATGTAGCGCAGGTTGCCGCTGCCCTCGCCCAGCGCCCTGCGCAGCGCCGACATGTGCACGCGCAGGCTGGAGGGTTCCACCACCGTGCTCGGCCACACGCGGGCGAACAGCTCGTCGTGGCTCACCACCTCGCCGGCCCGCTCCACCAAGGCAATCAACAGGTCCAGCGCGCGGCTGCCCAGCCGCACGGCCTGGCCGTCGTCCAGCAGCAGCTTGCGGGCGGGATCGAGCGAGAAACGGCCGAAGCGCAGCGGCCGTTCAAAGGGCTGCGGCTGCCGTGGCAGCGGCGGCGCCGAATCGCTCGCCAGGCCGGATCTCATGGCTCGCCCCGGGGTCAGAAGTCGTGGCGCACGGTGGCGAGCACGGTGCGCGGTGCGTTGTAGAACGCGGCGTCGACGTCGGCCGGCGGGATCCTCGTGCGCAGCAGCACGTAGCTGCGGTTGGTGAGGTTGCGCACGCGCAGCGAGAAGGTCCAGCCGCGCTCGGGCGTCAGCCAGCTCGCGCCGAGGTTGAAGTAGGTCTGCACCGGCACGGAGGTGAGCGCCGTGTTCTGCACGTCCGAATACTGCCGCGACAGGTGCTGGACCGAAGCCGAGAGGCCCAGCGACGAGCCGTCCGGCAGCGGCTGGATGTGCTCCAGGCTCGCGCCGAACGAAAACTGCGGCGCAAACGGCAGCTGGTTGCCGACGTAGTTGCTGGCGGCCGCGCCGGTGGGGTTCTCGAACTGGTCGAAGCGGGTGCGCAGCAGTTCGGCCGACAGCGCCACATCGGTGTGCGCGGCGAGCTTGAAGCCCAGGTCGATGTCGGCACCATAGGTCTTGGCCTTGCCGGCGTTGACCAGCACCGGCTCGGGGATGTGCACCCCGTCGATCACGGCGTTGCTCAGCGACGCGAGGTAGTCGCGGTAGTCGTTGTAGAACAGCGCGATGTCCAGCTTCACCTGCCCGCCGGCCAGGCGCGACTTGCTGCCCAGCTCCCAGCTGGTGACCTTCTCCGGGTCGGTGGCGAATTCGGCCGAGCGCTGGGACTGGGCCGCGCGGTTGAAGCCGCCGAACTTCTGGCCCATCGCGAAGCTCGCGTAGAGGAACAGGTCGCGGTCCTGCTGCCAGTCCAGGCCCAGCCGTGGCAGCAGGCCCTTGCTGGCAGTCGACAGGTGGGGCGCCTGGTAGACGTTCTGCGTGTGCTCGCCCTGTTCGTCGGCCAGCCAGTACTGGTTGGCGCCGGTCTGCCCGGTGCGGTAGGCGCGCAGGCCGGCAGTCATGCCGAGCCGCTCCGTCCAGCGGTAGTGCAGTTGGCCGTAGAGGCCGAAGTCTGTGGTCTCCAGGTGGGTGATCGCGTCGGAGTTCGACGAAGCCGGTGCGCCCGGCGGCGTCATGCTGACGAAGCGCTCGAAGTGGAAGTCATCCGACACCAGCATCGCGCCGGCGGTCCAGTCCAGGTCGCCCTGCCTGGCCTGCAGCTGCAGCTCCTGCGAGAAGACCTTCTGGTGCACCTTCTGCGCCAGCAGGTAGCGCTGGATCGCCAGGCCGCCGATGTCGGCCACGGTGGGATCGTCCTTGAAGGCGCGGTAGCCGGTGATCGCGTGGAACTGCAGGCCCTCGCCCAGCGCGTGGCTCAGCTTGAGTTCGAGGCCGCCGGCCAGGCGCTTGAACGGGCCGGAGGTGGTGGACGTGAAGTTGACCCGCGGCGCGGCGTTGGGGTCGTTGAGCGGGAAGTTGCCGGTGTTGGTGTCGGAATGGTCCAGCAGGCCGTCGACCGCCAGGATGGCGTCCCAGCCGGCCGGCTCCTGCCAGCGCAGCTTGGCGCGGAACTGGCTCGCGTCCAGCTTGTTGTCGTGTTCGTCCAGCGTGGCGTTGTAGCCGAAGCCTTGGTTGCGGCGGCGCGAAAGCGCCAGGCTGCCGGACAGCGGCCCGTCGCCGATGGGCCCGTTGAAGTAGGCGTGCGCCTGGTATTCGTCGTGGTTGCCCAGCGAGCCGGAGACCCAGGCCGCGCGCTCGGTGCCGGGGTCGATGGAGATGATGCGCACCGCGCCTGCGGTCAGGTTCTGGCCGTACAGCGTGCCCTGCGGCCCGCGCAGCACCTCGATGCGCGCGATGTCCGGCAGGTCCCACAGCGCGCTGGTATAGCCACGCACGATGGGCACGTCGTCGACATAAATGCCCACCGCCTGGCTCATCGCCGCCGACGACACGCCCACGCCGCGGATGCCGACCGCCTGCGGCTGGTTGCTGAAGCCATTGGGCACGGTCACGCCGGGCACCACGCCCACGAGGTCGCTCAGCTGGGCCGTGCCGCGGGTCTCGATCTGGTGCTGGTCCAGCACGCCGACCGACAGCGGCGTGCGGCCGAGCACGGTCTGCACGCGCTGCGAGGTCACGATCACCTCCTGCAGGATCATTCGAAGCTCGGCGGATTGGCCGGCGCCTTGTTGCGC
>NZ_VIDT01000734.1 GCF_006519715.1 Ideonella azotifigens | reverse complement strand
CGCCGGCATGACGCTGCCGCTGGCGCGCGACCTGGCGCAATGGGGCATCCGCGTCTGCACCATCGCGCCGGGCATCTTCGCCACGCCGCTGCTGAAGGCGCTGCCCGAGCCGGTGCAGCAGTCGCTTGCCGAGTCCATTCCGTTCCCCAAGCGCCTTGGGCACCCTGAAGAGTTCGCCGCCCTGGCGCTGCACATCGCCGTCAACGGCCACCTTAACGGCGAGGTCATCCGCCTCGACGGCGCGCTGCGCATGGCACCGCGCTGAACACCCGCCCCGAAGACGCCAGTGCCCGAGCTGGCCGGCCAGACGCTGCCGACCTTCAGCGCCGGGGCGCATGTGGACCTGCGAGCGCGCGCCGCTCTCATCCCGGCAGCGCGGTGCGGTTGAGCAGCCCGATCAGCTGCTCCCGCTCTGCGGGCGACAGGCCGGCGGCGATGCGGTCCTCGTACTCGGCCATCCGCACGCGAAGCTGCTCGAGCTTGGCGCGGCCCGTGGCGGTGAGCGCCAGCACGTAGCGGCGCCGGTCACCCTGTACGTCGAGCCGGCAGATCAGGCCTGCGGCCTCGAGCGCATCGACGATCTTCAGCGCGCTCGGACCGGCGATGTCCAGGCTGCGCGCCAGCTTGGCCTGGTTCATGTCGTCGCCGGTGGCGATGAGGGACAAGGCCGTTACGCGCGCCGGCGTCAGGCCCAAGTCGCCGATCATCTCGAAGAACAGGTTGTACATCCGCACCTGCGTCAGGCGCAGGGAGTATCCAAGCGAGCCCGTCAGGAAATCGAAGCGCGCCAAAGGGTCGTCGGACATGGCTGCGGCCCGCGGACGTCGCGCTGCTGGTTTGCCTTTGATGGGGGAAGCTGACACGTGATCGGAACCTTGCGCGAGATGGGTGCGGGTTGGCAGGCTGCGGCCCCGGAGAATCCAGGGACATCGTGTGACCGCGCCGGAACGGCCAACCGCCGCGGGAATCGGCATTGCGATAATTAGTATATCTAACGCTTAACCTGCCACGCGCACCGTCCGCCACGCCTTGGTGGCCCGGGACTTGCTCGCGTTGTTGCCACGACGGCGTATGCTTGTTCACGTCGGCCACCAAGCAGGAGCGGTGCGAGATGAGCAGTGAGAAGTCAGGGGACGTGCGTGCCACCCGGCACATCCGCCTCACCAGCCACCCGGGCCAGCAGGGCCCGAGCGGCGCGCCCGCGATCCACTGGGGTGCGGCCACCGCGGCCAAGCGCGGCCCGGTCATCGGCACCACCACCAACCGCAGCCAGCGCAACGTCATCGGCACCCACAGCGGCAGCTATGGCGTGTACCGCGCGCTGGCGGTTGCGGCCGGCAACCTGGTCAAGGGCCACCGGGCCGACCTGACCAACACCTCCCCCACCGACCTGATCGGCCCGAATCCGCAGTGGGGCGAGGCCGAGAAAATGGTCTCGATCGACCCCTGGGGCGCCAGCGTGGCCGACGTGTTCAGCGAACACATCGCCCAGGGTTACGACGTGCGGCCGACGATTGCCGTCACCAAGGCCCACATCGACCTGCCCGAAATCCGCCATGCGATGGTCTTCCAGCGCCTGATCCCGGACAACCGGGTGCTGCTGGAAAACGGCTCGGCGGTGGTCACCAAGGTTGCCATCGAGCCAGTCTGGTGGCTGCCGGGCGTGGCCAGGCGCTTCAATGTGAGCGAGGCCGACCTGCGGCGCAACCTGTTCGAGGAGACCGGCGGCATGTACCCCGAGCTGGTCACGCGCAGCGACCTGGAAGTCTTCCTGCCACCCATCGGCGGGCAGACGCTGTACATCTTCGGCAACCCGCGCGACCTGGCCGATTCGAACGTCACGCTGACCGCGCGGGTGCACGACGAATGCAACGGCTCGGACGTGTTCGGCTCCGACATCTGCACCTGCCGGCCCTACCTGACACATGCGATCGAGGAATGCATCAAGGGCGCGCAACAAGGTGGCGTGGGCCTGATTGCCTACAGCCGCAAGGAAGGCCGCGCGCTCGGCGAAGTCACCAAGTTCCTGGTCTACAACGCCCGCAAGCGCCAGCTCGGCGGCGACAGCGCGGACAAGTATTTCCTGCGCACCGAGTGCGTGGCCGGCGTGCAGGACATGCGCTTCCAGGAGCTGATGCCCGATGTGCTGCACTGGCTGGGCATCCGCAAGATCCACCGCCTGGTCAGCATGAGCAACGACAAGTTCGACGCGATCACCGGCAGCGGCATCGAGGTGGGCGAGCGCGTGAAGATCCCGGACGAGCTGGTGCCAGCCGATGCACGGGTCGAGATCGAGGCCAAGATCGCTGCGGGGTATTTCACGGACGGTGCAGTCCCGGACGGAGATCAGCTCGCAGCCACCAAGGGGCGCACGCTTGGCTGACCTGGCTTCCAAACTGCGATCCACCACGACCATCCGCGAGCGCTGCGGCAACATCCTCGCCGCGGCCGACGCAGGCCAGTCGCGCCACTTCACCGTGCAGCGCAGCCGACTTGAAGCCGCCGCCCAACTGGTCGAGCAGGTGACGCGCCGGCAGTACCCG
>NZ_VIDT01000733.1 GCF_006519715.1 Ideonella azotifigens | reverse complement strand
GACAACTCAGCCGGCCGCCTCGGCCGCGCCAAATGCCTGATGGTCCAGACGCTGGCCCTGGTGGCGCTGCAAAGGCCGGATGAAGCTGCGCAAAGCCTGGCCGAGGCCGAACGCCTGTTCAATGCCGAACTGCCGGCCGCCCACCCGGACCGCGAACTGCTGCCCTGGATACGTTCCACCTTGTTGCAGGCCGGCGGCCAGACGGCTGCCGCCGAAACGATGCGCAACCAGGCCAGTGCACGCTACACCGAGCGCTCAGGCGGCACATTGCCGGAGCGGCCGAGCTACGTGTTCTGAAGCGGCTCTGAAAATACTTTCGGAAATCCCCCCATCGGAGGGAGACAGCGCATGTCCGGTTTTGCCTCCGGGGCGCGAATTGATAGGTAAGCACCTCAACAAACACCCGGTGCTGATTCATCGATTCACACCCTCGGAGATCAACATGAAGACCCGCATGACCACCCGCCAGCAGCTGACCCAATCCGCGCTGGCCGCCCTCGCCACCATTGCCACGATGACTGCCTTGGCCGCCGCTTCTGGCGCCCACGCACAGGACATGGCGACTCAAGCCGAGACGATGTCGGCGCAGGACGAGGCGCTTTCTGCCCAGCTTGACCCGACCCCGCAGATCCTCGACACCACCTCGATGACCGATGACCATTCGGTCAACGTGCCGACGGGCTGGTGGACCTACACCAATGTCAGCGCCGCCTCGATCGGCACCTACCTGAGCCAGAACAACGCCCGCCTGACCGAGGTCAAGGTCTACGGCGTGAGCAACGGCACGCCGACCTTCAGCGTGCGCATGGTGGCCAACAGCGGTGCCTACGCGGTGCCCGGCTGGTGGTGGTACTACGGCCTGACGGCGGCCGATGTGACGGCCAAGGTGAATGCCAACACCGCCCGCCTGATCGACCTGCAGCCTTACGACGCAGGCGGCGGCACGATCCGCTACGCGGCCGTGATGGTCTCCAACACCGGCAGCGCGGCGCGCGCCTGGAGCTACCTGATGGGCGTGAGCACTTCGCAGATCAGCACCCAGATCACCAACAGCGGCCACCGCCTGATCGACCTGGACAGCTACGTCGAAGGCGGCGTGAAGAAGTACAGCGCAGTGTTCGTGGCCAACACCGGCGCGGATGCCAAATCCTGGCAGTGGTTCTACGGCGTGAGCCCGGCCACCATCGCCAGCAAGGTCTCGGCCTTCCAGGGCCGCATCGTCAAGCTGGATCGCCACAGCGACGGCACCTACAACATGATCCAGGTGAAGAACACCGGCAGCGACGCCTCGGCCTGGTGGTACCAGTACGGCTTCGCCTCGATGGCCGACCTGAACAACTACGCGCTGCAACTCGCCTCGCGCCCGGTCGACATCACGACCTACAAGGACGCCAACGGGACCCGCCGCTACGACGCCGCCTTCATCGACAACGCCAACACCAGCACCCGCCGCATGCGCAGCGAGTTCGCCCCCACCTTCCTGGACGCCAACGGCAACCCGACCAAGGGCATCTTCGAGGCCTATCTGAAGGAAGTCAGCGGCAGCGTGAAGGTGGACCTCAACGGCAGCCGCCGTGCCGAGACCGCCAGCTCGTTCAAGTCGGTTCACCTGCTGCATTCGATGCGCCAGGTCGCCGCCGGTGCGGACACGCTGGCCTCGGCCTTCAGCTACTACGAGTACGACCCGGTCAAGGGCAAGGACGCCTGCCCGAACCCGGCGCTGGAAACCGCCGCCAACCTGCGCACCAACTACAACTTCGAGACCGGCCTGGACCAGATGATGGCCATTTCGGACAACCGCACCACGCGCGGCACGGTGATCCGTTACGGCGGCTTCACGCCCTTCAACAACACGGCCGCCGCCACCGGCCTGACGGGCACCACGCTGCGCCACAACATCGGCTGCGGCTACAAGAACCTCAGCACCGGCAAGTACGACCCGACCAACATGCGCAACGACACCACGGCGAGCAACCTGGCGCGCATCTACGAAGGTGTCTGGAACAGCACCCTGCTGAGCAACAACTTCAACGCCCGCACCGAGTTCCTGGAATCGGCCAACCCGTCCAGCGGGGTCGACCCCACCTTGCAGGCCGTCATCAACGAGGAGGCGGCAGCCCTGGGCAAGTCCGCGATCGCGGCCAGCTTCGGTGCCAACATCAAGCGTTGGGGCAAGGGCGGCAGCTACGGCACCTGCCTGCCTGACAGCAACGGCGCCTGCGGGCAGAAGGTCACGATCCGCTCGGGCACCGGCCTGATCAGCCTGCCCTTCAAGAGCGGCGGCGTGATCGCGCCCAAGGTCTACAGCTTTGCCCGCCTGATCTCCGACGTGCCGGTCTCCTGCTGGAACTGCACCGAGGAAACCAACTACGTCAACGCCTACAACGACGCCTCCAACGAGCTGTACCGCGACGAGATCCGGGCCGCACTGAAGACCTGGTAAGCCCTCCGAAGGCAGCCCCCGCTGCCGCCCTCCCCGGCCGCCGGCCTGCGCTTTGCAGGCCGGCTTTTTTGCGCCAGTGCGGCGCGCGGCGGACTATCCTCA
>NZ_VIDT01000732.1 GCF_006519715.1 Ideonella azotifigens | reverse complement strand
ATCGCTGCGTCGCGGCATCCCCCGGCCGCGTGAATGCGAGCACTTCCTTGCCCTGCGCCAGCGCGGCCTGCGTGACCAGATGCGCCGCGGCACCGAAGCCATAGATGCCGATGCGAGCTGCATCGTCACCGGCCTTGCGCAACGTGCGCCAACCGATCAGGCCAGCGCACAGCAAGGGGGCCATTTGCGCTGGCGCCATCGGCAGGCTCAAGGGCAGGCAGAACGCAGCCTCGGCGAGCACATGGGTGGCGAAGCCGCCATCGCGGCCGTGGCCGGTGAATAGCGGTGCATCGCAAAGGTTCTCGCTGCCGCGGGCGCAATAGGCACAGCAGCCGCAAGCGTGGCCCAGCCAGGGCACGCCCACGCGTTGCCCAAGCAGCGACAGCGCTACCCCGCTGCCAACGCGCTCGACGATGCCGACGATCTCGTGGCCGGGAACGACAGGCCAATGCGGCACCGGCAACTCGCCGTCGACGATGTGCAAGTCTGTTCGGCAGACCGCGCAGGCCTCGACCCGCAGGCGCAACTCACCAGGCCCCGGTTCGGGATCGACCCTTTGCACCAGCCGCAGCGGCTGACCAGGCCCGTGGAGCACCATGGCTTGCATGTGTGGCCCTAGCGGGTCAGGATTGCACCGGCTGCTTCGCCAGACGGTTGCAATGGCCCCAGCGGGTTGACCCGCAGTTCCGAGCGAGCCACGCGAGGCTCGCCGCCGAAGTTGGAGAACAGGACCACACCGCTCCGAATGACCAGCAGCGCACGCAAATGCCAGCCGCTCACTTCTGTCAGGCGCCTGAAGTTCAGGAAATCGCGCCAGAAATCGCCCACGCGCTGGCGCTGCTGCACACCGATCTCGAACTCGTAGGCGCGGCACGCCATCTGTGCCTGGATGCAGGCGCGGATGCCGGGATCGAGTTCATCGAGCGCGATGTTCGGATGGGGGGCCAGCCGCGCCACCAACTCGGGATACGGGATCACGTTCACATTCGCACTGTCCGCGATGTCGAAGCCGAGTGCTTTCAAGTCATTCACCGTGGTCTTGAACGGCACCACGGCTTGCAGCGCCTGACCCGCCGCCTCGTAACTTTCGAACGAAGTGGCGGTGCGCTGCGTCTCGCTGGGCAGGAGGTGGCCGCAGGCAGCCAGAAGAAGCGGCAGCGCGGACGCCAGCATGGCCCGCGCGGCACTGCGAATCCCGACCGTCCCGTCCATTCAGAAGACCTTTCCATTGCAAACTGGAGCCACACGGCTGTGGCTGGCTCCCAGCATGGCGCGCGACGCACCAGGCGGTGTTGAGATCGCTCAAATGACGCTTGATGCGAAGCCGCCTGGCTTCTTCCGCCGGCCATTGCGGCACATCAACCGCGCAGGCCAAGGCACATGCATGATGGTCTGCCTCTCTTTTACGCCGAGCCTGCCATGAGCATTCGCCACCTGGACTCGATGTTCGCGCCTCGCTCGGTTGCCGTGTTTGGCGCCAGTGACCGGCCTGCCAGCGTGGGCGCCACGGTCTGGCGCAACCTGCGCCAGGGCGGATTCGGCGGCGCCCGCTGGGCGGTCAACCCCAAGCACGGCCAGATCGCTGGCGAAGAAGCCTATGCGGATGTGGCCAGCCTGCCCGAGGCCCCGGAACTCGCGGTGATCTGCACGCCCGCCGCGACGGTGGCCAGGCTGATCGAGGACCTGGGTGCTCGCGGCACGCGTGCCGCTGTCGTGCTCAGCGCGGGGATGGACGAAGCCATGCGCCGGGCCATGCTGGAGGCCGCCGGCCGACACATGCTGCGCATCATCGGCCCGAATGGCCTGGGCCTGCTGTCGCCGCATGCACATCTGAATGCCAGCCTCGCGCACACCTGCGCCCAGCCCGGCGACTTGGCCTTGGTCTCGCAATCCGGGTCCCTGATGTCCGCGGTGCTGGACTGGGCGAATGGCCGTGGCATCGGGTTTTCGCATTGCATCTCGCTGGGCGAGCATGTGGACGTGGACCTTGGCGACCTGCTCGACTGGCTGGCCAGCGACGCCAGGACGCGTGCGATCCTGCTGTATGTCGAATCCATCACTTCGGCCCGCAAGTTCATGTCCGCAGCACGTGCCGCGGCGCGCAACAAGCCGGTGCTGGTGGTGAAGGCCGGCCGTTCGCATGACCAGGCGGCGGCGTTGTCGCACACCGGGGCGCTCGCTGGCTCGGACCTGGTGTACGACGCGGCCATCCGGCGAGCCGGCATGCTGCGTGTCGACACCCTGGAGGAGTTTTTCACTGCCGTTGAAACACTTGCCCATTTTCACGGCCAGCCCATCGATCAGGCGGCACCCTGGCCGGCGCAATTGACGCTGCTGAGCAATGGCGCTGGCGCCGGCGTGCTGGCGGCCGACGCAGCTGCGCTGGCCGGCGTCGCGCTGGCTCCGTTGAGCGAAGCCACGCTGCGGGCGCTGAACGTGGCATTGCCCGCCAACTGGCGCCACGGCAATCCGGTCGACATCATGGGCGATGCGCCTGTGGCGCGCTATGTTCTGGCGCTGAAGACCTTGCTTGGCGACCCTGCCAACG
>NZ_VIDT01000731.1 GCF_006519715.1 Ideonella azotifigens | reverse complement strand
ATCGCCCGTACCCACCACCAGTGGTCACCCGGGAAGTGACCCTGGCCGTCGTAGAACCAGCCGGCCACCTGCAGGTCCAGCTGCGGCCAAGCCGAAAACACCGTGCCCGCGACCAGCAGCGCCAGCAGCCAGGCCAGCGCCTCGCGATGCCGCGCGCGCCGCCACCAACCGGTCTTCATGGCGCGGCTTGCGCCACCGAGGTGGCAGCCGGTGCAGCAGCACGCCACAGGATCAGCGCATAGCCCCGCTCGGCATACAGCGGGATGTAGCGCCCGCCGGCCTGGGCGATCAGCTTGGGCAACTGGTCCAGCCGGACCAGTGCCAGTTCGCCATCATGTGGCGCGCGGCGCGGCGTGGACTGGCCGCGGTAAAGCGCAAAACTGGGCTGGTGCAGGCCCCATTGCACCGCCGGCTCGTTGCGCTCCGCGGCAATGGCCGCGGCGCGCTTGATCGGGCCTTGCAGCAGGTCGCCCCACCACGGCAGCGCCACGCCCAGCGCCACCACCGCAATCACCAGCGCCGAAACGCCGCTGCGCAGCGCCAGCGTCCACCCCGGGCGGTTCAGCTGGGTCATCAGGAACAGCACGGCCAAGGCCGCCAGCCCGCTGAGCCAGGCCAGCCACGGCGAGGCATGCTGGCCTTCCAGCACCGCCTTGTAGAGCGGGTGCGTGACCTGCGGCAGCCACCAGCCCATGGCCAGCGCCGAGCCGCACAGCAGCGCCAGCAACAGCAGCAGGCTGACGGTCAGCGCCGCACGCATCGTGGTGCCCGCTTCGGCCAGCGTGATGGCCATCAGCAGCACCAGCGGCGTGGCGCCATACAGCGCGTAGTGCGGCAGCTTGGTGCCCGAGAGCGAGAAGAACACGATCACGAAGCCGGCCCACAGCAGCAGGTAGCGCTGCAGCGGGTCTGCCCAGTGCCGCTTCACACGCGCCAGCACACCTGCAAGCAGCGGCGCCCACGGCAGCAGCAGCAGCGGCACCACCACCAGGTAATAGCCGATGCTGCCGCCGTGCTGCTCCAGCGGGCTGGTGTAGCGCGCCAGGTTGTGGCGGATCAGGAAACCGTCGATGAAGGCCTGGCCGTGGCGGTGCAAGGCATAGGCGTACCAGGGCACGGCAATGCCCAGCATCAGCAGCCAGGCAACCGGATCGGCCATCGCGCGGCCCAGCCGGGCCAGCGCGGCGCGCCAGGGCAGCGAGCAGAACAGCCACAGCAGCAGCGCGGCGCCGGGCACGATGATGGCCACCGGCCCCTTGGTCAGCAGGCCCAGGCCCATCCAGGCATAGGCGCGGCGCAGCGCCGGCTTGGAGTCGCTGGACAGCCAACGCCAGCCGTCCAGCGCGGTCAGCGTCAGCAGCAGGTTCAGCAGCGCGTCGGCCGTCGCGGCGCGGCCGATGATCAGCACGCCCAGCGAGGTGGCCAGCATCACCGTCGCGCTCACCGCAACCTGCCTGCCCAGCCGCGGCAATGCGAACTGCGCCAGCACCAGCGCCCACAGCCAGCCGCTGAGGGCAGACGGCAGCCGCATCGCGAATTCGCCGACGCCGAAGGCCGACGCGCTGAGCGCCTGCAGCCAGTACACGCCGATGGGCTTGTCGAAGCGCGGCTCGCCGTTCAGCGTGGTGTGCAGCCAGTCGCCGCTGGACAGCATCTCGCGCGTGGCTTCGCTGAAAGCGCCTTCGTCCACATCGAACAGCGGCGCTCCGCCCAGCCGCCACAGCGCCAGCGCCAGCAACACCAAAGCCAGCAGCGCCCATTCGTTGCGGCTGAGCTTTCCGGCCGGCGCCGGCGCTGACATGCCAGCAGCCATCATGCGTGCCAGCCCTCGCCGTCCGCCACCGGCGGCGTGGCCATCAGGTGGTACTGGCGGGCATGGCTGCCGTCGAAGTAGATGCGGATCAGCAGCTCGGACAGCACGCCGGTCAGCAGGAACTGCAGCCCGCCCATCACGCAGAAAAAGCCGACGAACAGCAGCGGCCGGCCGCCGATGGATTCCCCCAGCAGCTTCAGGATGCCGAGGTAGCCCAGCACCGCAGAGCCAAAGCCCAGCACCGCCAGGCCGACCGCGCCGAAGAAGTGCCCCGGCCGCGCGCCGAAGTTCAGGAAGAAGTAGACCGACAGCAAATCGACGATGACGCGGAAGGTGCGCGACAGGCCGTACTTGGATTCGCCATGCTCGCGGGCACGGTGGTTCACCGGCTCCTCGGTCATGCGGTCCGGCGTGGTCACGGTCGCCAGCCAGGCCGGGATGAAGCGGTGCATCTCGCCATACAGCCGCACCTCGCGCAGCACCGAGGTGCGGAAGGCCTTCAGGCTGCAGCCCAGGTCCTTGAACTGCATGCCGGTGATCTTGCGGATCAGCCGGTTGGCAATCATCGACGGCAGCCGGCGCAGCGCAAAGCCGTCCTGCCGCTTCTCGCGCCAGCCGGCCACCATGTCCATGTTCTCGATCAGCAGCCGCGCCACCATGCGCGGGATGTCGCGCGGGTCGTTCTGCAGGTCGCCGTCCATGGTCACGATGACGTCGCCGCGCGCCGCGTCGATGCCGGCCT
>NZ_VIDT01000730.1 GCF_006519715.1 Ideonella azotifigens | reverse complement strand
GTCCCGCAGCTGGCCGAGCGCATGGAACAGTCGCTGGACCAGCTGATGGCCGCGCTCGGCGGCTGCGAGCGCATTGCCAACACGCCGCTGCCCTTCACCTATTCGGTGATCCTGCACCGCAGCGTCTACGGCTACTGCATGCTGCTGCCGTTTGGCCTGGTCGACACCATCGGCTGGATGACGCCGCTGGTGGTGGCCTTTGTCTCGTACACCTTCTTCGCGCTGGAGGCGCTGAGCGACGAGATCGAACAGCCCTTCGGCCTGATGCCCAACGACCTGGCGCTGGACGCCCTGGCCGCCGGCATCGAAGCCAGCCTGCGGGAGATGCTGGGGGAAGTACCGCCGCCGCTGCCGCTGCCCGACGCCGACTACCAGCTGCGCTGAAAAAGCTTCAGCGGCCCGCGGGCTGCGGGCCGGGGTGCAGGCCCTGGCGCAGCACCTCGCCCATGCCCTGGCTGGGCAGCGGGTGGCTGAACAGGAAGCCCTGGTATTCGTTGCAGGCCAGCTCGTCCAGGCTGGCCTGCTGGCCTTCGGTCTCCACGCCTTCGGCGGTGACCTGGATGTTCAGCGTGCCGGCCAGCGCGACGATGGCCGCGGCAATCGCCGCGTCCTCGCTGTTGTGCGCAATGCCGCTGACGAAGCTGCGGTCGATCTTCAGCTTGGTGGCCGGGAAACGCTTCAGGTGGCTGAGGCTGGAAAAGCCGGTGCCGAAGTCGTCGATGGCAATGCCGAAGCCCAACGCGCGCAGCTCGCCCATCAGCGTGGCGGCGCGCTCGGGGTCGCTCATCAGCATGCTCTCGGTCAGTTCCAGCTCGATGTGGGCCGGGTTCACGCCGGCTTCGAGCGCAATGTCGCGCACCTGGGCCACGAAGTCGGCCTGGCGGAACTGGCGCGCCGAGACGTTGATGCCCATCACCCCGGGCTGCAGGCCTTCGAGGCGCCAGGCAGTGTGCTGTGCGCAGGCCGTGCGCAGCACCCAGGCGCCCAGCGGCAGGATCATGCCGGTCTCTTCGGCCACCGGAATGAAGTCGCACGGCCCCACGGCGCCCAGCTCGGGGCTGTGCCAGCGCAGCAAGGCTTCCATGCCGACCGGCTGCTTGCTCCGGGCCGAGACACGCACCTGGTAGTGCAGCGTGAACTCGTTGCGCTCGATGGCGTGCCGCAGCGCGTGTTCGATCGCCAGCTTGCTGCGCGCCGAATGGCCCATGCGCTCGGAGTGGAACTGGAAGCCGTTGCGGCCCTCGGCCTTGGCGTGGTACATCGCGAAATCGGCCTGCCGCATCAGCTCGCCAATGTCGGCGCTGTCGCGCGGCGCAATGGCAATGCCCAGGCTCAGCGTGCAGTACAGCTCGGCCGTGCCCACCTGCAGCGGCAGCCGGAATCCTTCGACCAGCTTGGCGGCGATGGTGGCCACGTCTTGGACCTGCTCGATGTCTTCGAGGATCACGGTGAACTCGTCGCCCCCGATGCGCGAGACCACGTCGGTCTGGCGCAGCAGCGCGGTCATGCGCTGCGCCACCTCCTGCAGCACCCGGTCGCCCACTTCATGCCCCAGCGAATCGTTGATGGACTTGAAGCGGTCCAGGTCGACAAAGATCAGCGCCACCAGCTTGCCGGTGCGGGTGCCGCGCTGCATCGCATGCGCCAGCCGGTTCAGGAACAGGCTGCGGTTGGGCAGGCCGGTCAGCGGGTCGAAGCGCGCCATCTGTTCGAGCTGGCGTGCCATGCGCAGCCGCTCGGCCAGCTCGCCATCCAGCCGCTGGTTGGCTTCCTGCAGCAGAGCGGTGCGCTCCTGCACGCGCTGCTCCAGCCCGTCGTGCGCCGCCTGCAGCTGCTGCTGCGCAAGCTGGCGCTCGGTCATTTCCTGCTGCACCGCAGCTTGCGAGCGGGCCAGGTGGTCCACCATGCGGTCGAACGAACGCGCCAGGTCGCCGACCTCGTCCTGCGTGTACTCGCCAATCTTCGCGCTGTGCTGGCCGCTGGCCAATGCCGCGGTGGCGGCTTGCAGCCGGGCGATGGGCCGCAGGATGCGGCGCGCTCCCCAGGCAGAGGCCCACAGCAGCAGCAGGCCGACGGGCAGGGCGAGCAGCAGCAGCGTGTGTGCCGCGCCGTCGGCGACACCCGCCATCTCGTCCAGCAGCGAGGTGTATTCGAGCACCAGCGCGCCTACGCTGGCACCGTTCGCGGACTTCAGCGCGACGACGGTCTGGTGGCGGCCCGGTTCACCGGCCTTGCCGGGTTCGACGAAGTAGCGCGGCTGGCCGTCATGCAAGGTGGCGGCCACCGCGGCGCCCATGTCGCCTGCCAGCGTGTGGCCGATGTCCTTGTGGTCCGCGTCGGCCACGATGCGCAGGTTCGCGTCCACCAGTTCGAGGTCACGCCGCCCCTCGCTGTGGATGAAGTCGACCAGCTGCTGGGCGGCAAGTACGGACAGCGGCGTGTCGCCTGGCAGCTGGGCATGGCTGGCCTGCTGGATCTGCAGCGCCAGCGAGGACGCCACGTGCGCGGCCAGCAGCTGGGCCGCGTCGGCCGAGGCGCCATGCAGCCGCACGATGCTGAGCACC
>NZ_VIDT01000073.1 GCF_006519715.1 Ideonella azotifigens | reverse complement strand
TGGCCTTGCTGCTGGCGGCCAATGCCGCGCTGTACGCCGGCCTGGCATTGGTGCTGCCGGTCGCCAGCGCGGTGCTGCTGGGCGCAATGCTGGCCGCGCTGTTGGTCGGCCAGAACTACCTGGGCGAATGGCGCAACCGCCGCTCGCTGCTGCAGCTGTTCGACCAATACCTGCCGCCCGAACGCGCCCGCGCGCTGGCGCAGGAACTCGCCCGCGACCCGGCGCAGCAGCAAACACTGCAAGCCGAGAACCGAGAGCTGACGCTGCTGTTCTGCGACCTGCAAGGTTTCACCGCGCTGTCTGAACAACTGCCGCCGCTGGCCTTGCGCGACCTGCTGAACCACTACTTCTCCACCGTGACCCAGGTCGTGCATGCGCACGGCGGCACGCTGGACAAGTTCATTGGCGACGCGGTGATGGCCTTCTGGGGCGCGCCACAAGCCCAGCCCGACCATGCGCAACGCGCCGTGGCTGCGGCCTGGGACCTGCGCCAGGCCGCGGAACCGCTGAACCAGCGGCTGCGCGACCAAGGTTTGCCTGCCATCCGCTTTGGCATCGGCCTGGCCAGCGGCGTGGTCTGCGTGGGCGACCTGGGCTCGGCGCTGCGGCGCAGCTACACGGCAGTCGGCGACGCCGTGAACCTCGCCGCCCGCCTCGAAGCGCTGACGCGTGAACTCGGCGCACCGCTGCTGGTCGCAAGCAGCACACAAGCCGCTTGCGGCCCCGCACCCGCCGGCGCGGCGTGGCTTGAGGTCGATCAAACCCAAGTCCGGGGCCGCCAGCAAAGCGTGACGGTTTTCACGCTCGCTGGCACCGCCAGTCCGCCCACACCCGCGCAGGCGCTTCAACTGCAAACTTGGGCGCTTGCGCAAGCCGCCGTCCGCACCCACCATGCTGCCCAAGCTCTGGCCCTGCTGGCCGACCTCACTGCCTTGCGCGCCGCTGACATTCCCACCCCCCTGGCTTCCCCCGCCCCCACGGCGCTGAACACCGTGCTGGCCGCGCTCTGCGCGTCGCTCGAAACCCGGCTTCGCGCCAACGTGGACGAGCCGCCGGCGTCCGCATCGGCGACATGAGCGCCCCCGCACGGTCGCCCGCAGGCGGCGCTCAGTCCCTCCCAGCGGAGGCTGCAACAGCCCACGTTCGCGTCCTCGGTTGCTCCGGCTCCATCGCCCAGGGCTGCCGCACCACCGCCTTCCTGCTAGACGACGACGTGTTGATCGACGCCGGCACCGGCGTTGGTGACCTGACGCTGGACGAACTCACCCGCATCGACCACATCCTGCTCAGCCACTCGCACCTGGACCATGTGCTAGGCGTGCCGCTGCTGGCCGACACCGTGATGCGCCGCCGCGCCGGCCGCCCACCCATCCAACTGCACGCGTTGCCGGAAACCCTGGCCGTGCTGCGCCAGCACGTCTTCAACAACCTGCTCTGGCCGGACTTCACCCGCCTGCCCAGCGCCGAAAGCCCGGTGCTGGCGCTGCAGCCGTTGCAGGTCGGCCAGGTCCTGACGCTGGGCGCCAAGGCCCGCCAGATCGAAGTGCTACCGGCCCGCCACAGCGTGCCCGCGGTCGGCTACGCCGTTTCCACCCAACCCGGCGGCCCGCTGTGGGTCTACACCGGCGACACCGGTCCGAACCCGCCGCTGTGGGAAACCCTGCGCGGCAGACCGATGAGCCATCTGGTGATCGAGATCGCCTTCCCGGAACGCGACCGCGCCATCGCCGCCGACGCGCTGCACCACTGCCCGTCCACGCTGGCCGCCGAACTGCAACACGTCCCGGCCGGCCTGCAGGTCATGCTTACCCACATCAAGCCCGGCGAAACCCAAGCCGTGCTGGCCGACCTCGCCGCCCGACTGCCCAGCATGTGCCTGCAGACCCTTCAGGCCGGCCAGGTCATTGCGCTGGCCTGACACGACCAGGCACGGCAGCCTGACACTTTTGGTCACCCACACCCGCCGCGAAAGCGGAACCAATACCGGCAGGTGACCCGAATCGTCAGAAAAGCAGGCTGAAAACCGGCCAAACAAGCTGGCACGCCGCTCGCATAAGACTGAGTGCAAAACACCTCCGGCACCTTCCCGCCGGTCACATCCGTCAGTCAGTTTCCAGACCTCTCAGGAGTCAACCCATGAAGCGCGTTCAACAAGGTTTTACCCTCATCGAATTGATGATCGTCGTGGCGATCATCGGCATCCTGGCCGCCGTTGCGCTGCCGGCTTATCAGGACTACATCACCAAGGGCAAGTGGGGTTCCAATCTGTCTGACTTGGAAGGCCTCAAAACCGCGATCAAGACCTGCCTGAATGACAACGCAGGTGACGGCCAGTCCTGCGACGATGAGACGAAGCTCGGGAACTTTGGCTTCGCTGGCTCGGAACTGCCCACTCCGAAGTACGGCGACAAAGTCGTGCTGGTCGGCACCGCAAGCAGCGGCACGACCCCGGGCAAGGTGAACATCGCCTTTAACGGCAAGGCTGAAGTGGGGGGCCTGAAATACAACGCGGATTGCGCGATCGATACAGGCGGCAACATCACCTGCCTCAAGACGGCAACTGACACGATCACGGACAAATACATCCGCGGCTCGGGCCGCTGATATAGCGCGGCTTTAACGGAGATGCGCTGAAGGTTTCAGGCTTCTCCCCGCTACCGCCCCAGCGTTTGCGCGCTGGGGCGGTTTTGTTTCAGGCGACGGTTTTCTGCTGCATTGGGGTCGGCATCGCCCGCTCAATCAGCCTAAGCCGCAGCCCACCTGGGAAGATACCATTGAGCGTCGAATCGCGTGCCCCTGTCGAAGGCTTGATCCTGACCTTGGTGCTGGCAGCGCCCATCTTGGTCGCGTTCAACGCGCCACCTGCCACCACGCTGGTGAATCAGTTGCTGGCCGCTGCGGGATGGGGGACCGTCTGCATGCTCAAGGGCGCCGCACCGATGCAAACCCTGCGCGCGCGCCCTGCCACGGTCTTGCTGATCGCGCTGGCGGGGCTGTGTGCGGCGGTGGTTTGGTCGTGGCATCAAAGCTTGCCATTCGGACTGGCGGTGCAGGCACTGGGCAGCCTGCTCATGGCCGCGGGCTTGGTCGCATTGGCGTCTCAGCCTGGGGCGGCGGCTGCGCCACGCGTGCAAAGTGATGGGCACACGTTTGCGGGCGCCATGCTGGTGGTGGCCAGCCTGAGTGCCGTGTTGGCCTGCGTGCAGGTCTTCGCGCCCGAATGGGTCGATGGCACTTTCATTGCCGCCCTGAATCCAGATTACGCGGGGCGTGCTGTCGGCAATTTGCGTCAGCCCAACCACCTGTCCAGCGTGTTGCTGTGGGGCCTGGTTGCTTGGGTGCCCATGGCCCACACGAAGCGCTGGTTTGGACGCCGGGTGTCGTGGCTTGCAGCAGCACCCATTGGCGCGCTTCTGATCTTGGCGCTGGTACTCACCGCCTCAAGGACCGGCGCACTGGGCCTCTTTGTCTTGGCCATTTGGGGGGCTGCCGATAGGCGCCTGGATGGCAAAGTCCGAATCGGCTTGTTGGCCTCGCCCTTGATGTATTTGGCTTGCTGGTGCCTTGTTGCCTGGTGGGCGCGTTGGACAGGCTACTTTTTCTGGGGCGAAGTGCGCATGGGTGAGGGCGGCGCACAAGCGTTGGCCACCAGCCGCTACGAGCTCTGGCATAACGCGCTGACGCTGATCCAGTCGCACCCTTGGCGAGGGACAGGGTTTGGCGAGTTCGGCATGGCGTGGATGCTCACACCGTTTTCCGATCGTTCGGGTGAGCTTTTTGATCACGCCCATAACCTGCCCCTGCACTTGGCTGTTGAGTTGGGTTTGCCGGGGGCATTGTTGCTGATGAGCTTATTGGGTTGGGCAATTTGGCAGGCAGCAAAACGCACTTGGCGGACGGCTGGCGACGAAGGGGTGGCGGCCCGCGCGGTGTTCATGATGTTGCTGGTGATTGGGTTGCACAGCCTGCTGGAATACCCGCTTTGGTACAACTACTTTCTATTTCCAACGGCCTGGGCTTGGGGGCTTTGCCTGCGCCAACCAATCAACACAGCCGTATCACCAACAGAGCAGGCACACCCCAAAGTCGGTGTTGTTGCGTCGGGCCTGGTCATGGTGGCTGGGTCACTGTGGCTGCAATGGGACTACCGAAGTGTCGCGGCCATTTACCAACCCAGCGACAGCACCTTGACGCAAGCACAGCGAATTTCCCGTGGCCAATCCAGTGTGGTCTTCAGCTACTTTGCCGACTATGCAGCAGCCCTCAAAGCCGAGCCGCCCGCGCCTGCCATGGCGCTGTTCAGCAACGCTGCACCAGTCATGTTGGACCCTCCTTTGATGAAGGCTTGGGCCAATGCATTGGATGCTGCGGGACAAACTGACAAGGCGCACTATCTGGCAGAACGACTGCGAGAGTTTCCCGACTCAGAGTCGCAGGCGTTCTTCTCTCAATGCAGCAACTCGGCAGTGGCGACCAAGCCCTTTCAATGTGAACCGTCGAGCCAACCACACACTTGGAAAGAGTTCTTGCGGTGAGGTAGAAGTTTGCGACGACAGCGGACCCGAGCCATATCTTGAAGTCCAAGGCCGCGCGGCCAGTGACAATGCGCCGTACTTGCTTTTCAGCGCACCCATGAATCGCCCGCTCGCGTCACTGCCGCTGCATCTGGCAGCTGTTTTCGCCCTCACCGCCCCCTCCCTCCTCTCCTACTCCCTCAGCCCCTCCTCCACGCTGCTGAACCAGTTGCTGGCCGTTTTCGGTTGGGGCGCGGTGTTGTGGCTGCTGGACAGTGGGCCACGGCGCAGCAGCCTGGGTGCGTTGGCCTTGCCGTTGGGGATGCTGGCCATCCTGGCGGCCGGGGTCGCGGTTTCCTGGTTCGGCATGCTGCCGGACTCGATGGCGCTGTCCGCAACGCTGTTGCTCGCCTGCGCTGCGACGGTCATGCTCGCGGCGCAGGCGGACGACGGCACGGTGGACGGGCCTTTGCTGTGGCCAGTGCTGGCGGGCGTGCTGCTGGCAGGCGTGCTGAGCGGCTTGATCGCGCTGATCCAGGTGTTCCTGCCGAGCTGGACCGAGGGCTCGGGCTGGATCGCCAAATCCGGGCTGGTGGGGCGGGCGGTAGGCAATCTGCGGCAGCCGAATCACCTGAGCACCTTGCTGCTCTGGGGCTTGATTGCGCTGGTGCCGCAGGCTGATGCCGGGCGGGTGCTAGGGTGGCGGCTGCCGGGAGCGGCGGCGGCAGCGCTTGGCAACCTGATGGTGCTGGCCGTGGTGCTGACGGCTTCGCGCACTGGGCTGGTGGGTGTGGTGCTGCTGGCTTTGTGGGGCTTGCTGGACCGGCGGCTGCGCAAACCGGTGCGCTGGGCCCTGGTGGCGGCACCGGTGGCCTATTTCCTCTGGTGGTTGTTCATGGCCGGCTGGGCACACGAAACGGCCCACACCTTCGGCGGCGAGGCGAGGCTGGGCGAAAGCGACCTGTCGGCCTCGCGCTTTGGCATCTGGGGCAACACGCTGAAGCTGATCGCGGCGAACCCGTGGACCGGCGTGGGTTTTGGCCAGTTTAATTTCGCGTGGACGCTGACGCCGTTTCCCGGCCGGCCGGTGGCCTTCTTCGACCACACGCACAACCTGCTGCTGCAGTTCGCGGTGGAGCTGGGCATTCCGGCGGCGCTGCTGCTGACCGGCTTGCTGGTCTGGACGCTGGTGCAGTGCTTCCAGCGCTGCTGGTCCGCGCCTGGCGCCGCGGGCACAGGCGCGCGCGCAGCACTGGTGATGGTGCTGCTGGCGGGGCTGCACAGCATGCTGGAGTACCCGCTCTGGTACGCCTACTTCCTGCTGCCCACGGCCTGGGCGCTGGGCCATGCGCTGCGCCAGCCAACGGTGCCGCTGCCAGCGGCAGGCGACAGCGAATACTTCGCATCGCCGCCTGCCACCACGCCAGACAGCGTGCAGGCCTCGACCCATGCACCTTCGTCACTGTGGGCCGAATCACGGGCCTTTGCTGCGCCTGCTGCACCGCTGTCCTTCGCCCGGCGCTGGCTGCTGCCGATGATGGGCGCCCTGATGCTGGCGGGCGCGCTGTTCGGGTACTGGGACTATCGCCGCGTCTCGGCGATCTACGCGCCGGGCAGCAGCACGCTGTCGCTGCCGGAGCGCATCTCGATTGGCCAGTCGTCCTGGCTGTTCTCGCACCATGCGGACTACGCGGCCGCGACCACCGCCGAGCCGCCGTCGTCAGCGATGGGCGCATTTGCCGCGACCACCCATTCGCTGCTGGACACGCGCCTGATGCTGGCCTGGGCCAAGGCGCTGAACGAGTCCGGCCATGTGGACAAGGCGCGTTACCTGGCCGAACGGCTGCGCGAGTTCCACAATCCGGCATCGGACGACTTCTTCGCCGTGTGCAATGCGCCGCCAGCGGAAGGCGCGGCACTGCCGTTCCAGTGCACCGCGCCCGGCAAGGCCTTGACCTGGCGCGACTTCAAGCCTTGAGCGAGGCAGCCGGGTCGGCTGTCCAGTGGCCGCTCTTGCCACCCTGCTTTTCCAGCAGCTGGATGCCTTCCATGACCATGCCACGGTCGGCTGCCTTGCACATGTCGTAGATCGTCAGCAGGCCGACCTGCACGGCGGTCAGCGCTTCCATCTCGACCCCGGTGCGGCCGACGGTTTCGGCCACCACGGTGCAATGCACGGCGCTGCCTGGATCGTCCAGCTCGAAGCTGACGGCCACGCGGGTCAGCGGCAGCGGGTGGCACAAAGGCACCAGCTCGGACGTGCGCTTGGCGCCCTGGATCGCCGCGATGCGGGCGATGCCCAGCACGTCACCCTTCTTGGCCTGGCCGCTGGCGATCAGCGCCAGCGTGGCTGGCAGCATGCGGATGCGGCCGGTGGCGCGGGCCACGCGGTGGGTTTCGGGCTTGGCGGCCACGTCGACCATGTGGGCCTGGCCCTGGGCGTCGAAGTGCGTCAGCGGGGAGTCGGTGTCTGGCATCGGGGGCTTTGTGCGGCAATGCCTTGTCAGGCTCGGGGGCAGGCCGCAACAGGCGGGTGACAAGTCGGTGCGATGATAGCGGGCGAACTTTTTCAGGGCGGCGCAGGTCTGCCTCAGACCCCGGCCCGCTGCGAAGGATGGTGTTGTTGCCTTTCCGTCAGATCTCCCGCGTGACTTCCCGTGAGCCCACGCCCGCGCTTGCGCACTCCCTGCGCCAGCCTTCGCTGTCCCCGGCATTCCGGCTGCGCCCGCTGGCCCGAACGCTGGCTCTGGCTGCGCTGTGCTCGCTGCTGTGGACCAGCGGCGGCCCGCAAGGCCAGCCTTTGCAGGCGATGGCGCAGGTCAACCTGCCGGCGCTCGGCGATTCCGTCTCCAGCGACTTCGACATCATGGACGAGCGCCGGCTGGGCGAGCGCATCATGCGCGAGATCCGCCACGACCCGGAGTACCTGGACGACCCGCTGCTCAGCGACTATCTGAACTCGATCTGGCAGCCACTGCTGAACGCCGCCCGCAACCGCGGCAACATCAGCGCCGAGCAGGACACTAACTTCCCGTTCGAGACCTTCCAGGTGCTGGACCGCTCGATCAACGCCTTTGCACTGCCCGGCGGCTATGTCGGCGTGCACCTGGGCCTGATCGCGATGACCGCCAACAGCGACGAGCTCGCCTCGGTGCTGGGCCATGAACTGACGCACATCACGCAGCGCCACATCGGCCGCAGCATGGTCAACGCACAGCACCAGAGCATCGCGACCGTTGCCGGCCTGGTGCTGGGCATGATTGCCGCCACACGGGCGCGCAGCGTGGACGCAGCGAACGCCGTGATCATCGGCAGCCAGGCGGCCGCGGCGCAGGGCCAGCTGAACTTCTCGCGCGAGATGGAGCGCGAGGCCGACCGCATCGGCCTGCAACTGATGAGCTCTGCCGGCTTCGCGTCCGCCGGCATGGCCGGCATGTTCGAGAAGCTGGAGTCCAGCTCACGGCTGAATGACAGCAACCAGTACCCCTACCTGCGCAGCCACCCGCTGACCATCGAGCGCATCAGCGAAGCCCGCCTGCGCATGAACAGCAACCCGTCCACCCGCCCGCCCAGCCTGGCCGTGCACGCGCTGATGCAGGCGCGCGCACGGGTGCTGATGGACGGCGCAGAGCCCGCGCTTCGCAAGCTGCAGACCGTTGCCAGCCCCGGCTCACCCGCAGTCGACGAAGCCAGGCTGGGTGCGATCTACGCCGGCGCGATGGCCTCGATGCGGCTGCGCGACTTCCCGCAGGCGCTGCGCCTGGCGGACAGCGGACTGGAACTGGCCAAGCGGCAATACGCACGTGAACCGGTTGCCGCGCGTGACTTCGCGTTGCTGCGCCTGGAGATCGAGGGCAATTCGGGCAAGCCGGCCGAATCGCTGACCGCCGCGCTGGACAGCCTGGGCAACGACAACTCCCGGCCCAACCTGCTGGCACGCGCCCAGGCTGCACAAGCCTGGCAACGCGCAGGCGACGCGGCAGCGCCTGCAGCCCTGCGCAACAGCATGGAGGCGCTGCAGACCTGGGTCACCGAGCACAAGCAGGACGCACTGGCTTGGCTGGCGCTGTCGCAATGTGCCAATGCCCAGGGACAGCGCCTGCGTGCGCTGCGCGCGGACGCGGAAGCCGCCGCGGCGGTAGGCGACGTGCTGGGCGCCGTGGACCGCTTCCGCGTGGCCCAGCGCATCGCCAAGGAAGACCCGGGCTCCGATTACGTCGAGAGTTCCATCATCCAGTCGCGTCTGCGGGACCTGGAGGCCGAGCGAAGAAGGATGCTCCTGGAACGGGACTAGATGGAGCACCCGTGGAATGGCGCACCCGGCCTCGCGGGTACACGAGACCACCCGCCAAGCGGGTTGGCCGGCCGCCTTGGGAGCGGCCCGGCGGCGACCGGCTGAAGGCCCGCGAAGCGACCCGCCCCCCTTCAATCGCGGTTGAAGAGCGCCTCGATCGCGACGTCGATCACCATGCCGCACAGGCTGTAGAGCAGAGAGCCGATCAGCGCGGCGCTGAAGCCGGCGACGTTGAAGCCCTGCAGCAGCGACGCGGCCCAATAGAACATCAGCGCGTTGATGACGAACAGGAACAGGCCCAGCGTCAACAGCGTGACCGGCAGGGTCAGCAGCACCAGCAGCGGCCGCACCAGCGTGTTGAACAGGCCCAGCACCAGCGCGGCGACCATTGCGCTGCCAAAACTCGCCACGCTGACGCCGCCGTAGAGATTGGCAACCAGCAGCAAGGCGGCGGCCAACAGCAGCCAGCGAACCAAGAGCTTCATGACATGTGCCTCAAGTGCTGTCGAGAGGTGGCCATTGTGCGGTCAAGCCGCAGCCGACCGACTTGTCTAGACAGGGTCAAACGCCGCCGAATGGCGTCCCGAGCAGCGAAAACCGTGTTTCCCCCGAGAAAATACCCATGACCGTATGTGTTTTGCGGGGCAAATGCCGCTCAGGCGTTGCAGGGCGGCAAAAAAGGCGATTTACCTGGGGAGAAAGCTGGGTTTACGAGGGAAAACGGCTTCTCAGCCCCCCGTGCAGGCATTACCATTCCAGCCGCTGTGGCACTGCAGAGGATCGAAAGCTCATGCGGCTTTCGCCCAGGCCCGGCACATCAACTTTTTTTTGATGGAGAGAATCCAAATGGCAACTGCGAAGAAGGCCGCTCCGGCCACCAAGGCCGCCCCGGCAAAGAAGGCCGCCGCTCCCGCGAAGGCTGCCCCTGCGAAGAAGGCAGCGCCCGTCAAGGCCGCCGCTCCGGCAAAGGCAGCACCGGCCAAGAAGGCCGCTGCTGCTCCTGCCAAGAAGCGCACCCCGAATGCAGCCTTCATGAAGGCCATGACGCCCAGCGCTACGCTGGCCGCCGTGATCGGCGACAAGCCGATGCCGCGCACCGAGGTGACCAAGAAGGTCTGGGAGTACATCAAGAAGAATGGCCTGCAAGACCCGGCGGCAAAGACGATGATCAATGCCGATGCCAAGCTGAAGGAGATCTTCAAGAAGCCGCAGGTCTCGATGTTCGAGATGACCAAGCTGATCAACGGTCACCTGAGCTGAAGCTGGCCCGGGCCTCACGGCCTGACGCCATCTGAAAGCCGGCCTCGTGCCGGCTTTTTCGTTTCCGAAACCTGTCTTGGTCGGTGAACAGCAGCGACATGGCCATGGTCTGGGCATGGGCCACGGCGGGGCCGCCCAGCGAACGCGCGGCGCTGCCGTTGCAGGCATCGTCACCTGCCGTGAAGAATCTCAGGCGGCTTCTGCCAGCAGTGGCTTCAGGAAGCGGCCGGTGTGGCTGCCAACGCAGGCCGCAATGGTTTCCGGCGGGCCTTCGGACAGCACCTGCCCACCGCCCGAGCCGCCTTCGGGCCCCATGTCGATCAACCAGTCCGCCGTCTTGATGACGTCCAGGTTGTGCTCGATCACGACGATGGTGTTGCCGGCATCGCGCAGCTGGTGCAGCACCTTGAGCAGCAGCTGGATGTCGTGGAAGTGCAGGCCGGTGGTCGGCTCATCCAGGATGTAGAGCGTGCGGCCGGTGTCGCGCTTGCTCAGCTCCAGCGCCAGCTTCACGCGCTGCGCCTCGCCGCCGGACAGCGTGGTCGCGCTCTGGCCCAGCGTGATGTAGCCCAGGCCCACGTCCAGCAAGGTCTGCAGCTTGCGCGCCAGCGTGGGCACGGCGCTGAAGAAGGCGTGCGCGTCTTCCACCGTCATGTCCAGCACCGCGGCGATGTTCTTGCCCTTGTAGAGCACTTCCAGCGTCTCGCGGTTGTAGCGCCGGCCGTGGCAGACGTCGCAAGGCACGTACACGTCCGGCAGGAAGTGCATCTCGACCTTGATCACGCCGTCGCCCTGGCAGGCCTCGCAGCGTCCACCGGACACGTTGAAGCTGAAGCGCCCCGCGCCGTAGCCGCGTTCGCGCGCAGCCGGCACTTCGGCGAACAGCTCGCGGATGGCGGTGAACAGCCCCGTGTAGGTGGCGGGGTTCGAGCGCGGCGTGCGGCCGATGGGGCTCTGGTCGACATTGATGACCTTGTCGAGGGCCTCCAGGCCTTCGATCGCGTCGTGTGCCTCCGGCTCGGCGTGGCTGTTGTAGAGCTTGCGGGCGACGGCGGTGTAGAGCGTGTCGTTGACCAGCGTGCTCTTGCCCGAACCCGAGACGCCGGTGACGCAGGTGAACAGGCCCACCGGCAGCTCGACCGTGACGCCCTTGAGGTTGTTGCCACGCGCATTGACGATGCGCAGCACCTGCGCCGGATCGGGCTCGCGGCGCTGCTTGGGCACCGCGATGCGCAGCACCCGGCCCAGGTACTGGCCGGTCAATGAATCCGGGTGCGCCGCGACCTCGGCCGGCGTACCGGCAGCAATCACATGGCCGCCGTGCTTGCCGGCGCCCGGGCCCATGTCCACGCAGTAGTCGGCCGCGCGGATCATGTCCTCGTCATGCTCGACGACCAGCACGCTGTTGCCCAGGTCGCGCAAATGCTGCAGCGTGCCGATCAGGCGTTCGTTGTCGCGCTGGTGCAGGCCGATGCTGGGCTCGTCCAGCACGTACATCACGCCGGTGAGACCGGAGCCGATCTGGCTGGCCAGGCGGATGCGCTGCGACTCGCCGCCGGACAGCGTGTCGGCGCTGCGGTCCAGGCTGAGGTAGTTCAGGCCCACGTCATTGAGGAACTTCAGCCGCGAGCGGATCTCGCGCACCACCTTGTCGGCGATCTCGCCCTTGGCACCCGTGAGCGACAGGCCGCTGAACCAGGCCAGCGCCTCGGCCAGCGTCAGGTGCTCGGCCTGGTAGATGGGCAGGCCCTTGTTGCCGGGCTGGCCAGGAATGAAGACGTTGCGGGCCTCGCGCCGCAGACGGGCACCGCCGCAATGCGCGCACGGCTTGGCGCTCTGGTAGCGCGCCAGGTCCTCGCGCACCGCGACCGAATCGGTCTCCTGGTAGCGCCGCTCGAAGTTCGGGATCACGCCCTCGAACGGGTGCGAGCGCTTGACGCTGCGCATCTTGCCGCCCTTGCCTTCGGCCTCGTAGATGAACTCGATCTCGTCTTCGCCAGAGCCGTACAGCACCGTCTTGCGGAAGCCCTCGGGCAGCGACTCGAAGGGTTCGTCCAACTCCACCTTGTAGTGCTTGGCCAGGCTTTCCAGCATCGAGAAGGTGTAGGCATTGCGCCGGTCCCAGCCCTTGATCGCGCCGGAGCCCAGCGACAGCGACGGGAAGGCGACCACGCGCTCCGGGTCGAACACCGTCTGCACGCCCAGGCCGTCGCAATGCGGGCAGGCGCCCATCGGCGCGTTGAACGAGAACAGGCGCGGCTCCAGCTCCGGCAGCGAGTAGCTGCAGATCGGGCAGGCGAACTTGGCCGAGAAGAGGTGCTCTTTGGCCGTGTCCATTTCAAAGGCAATCGCACGGCCTTCGGCGCTGCGCAGCGCCGCCTCGAAGCTCTCGGCCAGGCGCTGCTTCATGCCGTCCTGCGTCTTGAGCCGGTCGATCACGACGTCGATGTCGTGCTTCTCGGCCTTCTTCAGCGCCGGCAGGTCGCTGGCTTCGACGATCTGCCCGTCCACCCGGAAGCGCACATAGCCCTGCGCCTGCATGTCGGCAAACAGCTCGACGAACTCGCCCTTGCGGTCGCGCACCACCGGCGCGAGGATCATCAGCTTGGTGCCTTCGGGCAGCGCCAGCACGGCGTCCACCATCTGGCCCACGCTTTGCGCCTGCAGCGGCAGGTCATGGTCCGGGCAATACGGCGTACCGGCGCGGGCGTAGAGCAGGCGCAGGTAGTCGTGGATCTCGGTCACCGTGCCGACGGTGGAGCGTGGGTTGTGGCTGGTGGCCTTCTGCTCGATCGAGATGGCCGGTGACAGGCCCTCGATCACGTCCACGTCCGGCTTGTCCATCAACTGCAGGAACTGCCGCGCGTAGGCGCTCAGGCTTTCGACATAGCGGCGCTGGCCTTCGGCATACAGCGTATCGAAGGCCAGGCTGGACTTGCCGGAGCCCGACAGGCCGGTGATGACCACCAGCGCGTGCTTGGGCAGGTCCAGGTCGATGTTCTTCAGGTTGTGCGTGCGCGCGCCACGCACCGAAATCTTGGTGGCAAAGGCCACGGCAGGATTGACCGGCTTGGCGGGCGGAAATGGCGGAACGGACGGGGACGAATCGGGAGTCGACAAGGGCATGCGCAGCAACTGGCGCCCGGCGGAAATCGCAAGGCAACCGGGCATGATACAGAGCGCGTGCGACGCGTGCAGCCCTGCGCCGCCCGCGGGGCTTTCAGGCGTGCAGCGGACACGGGTCGAAATGCCGCGCGTCCATCAGCCGCAATTCACCAGGCACGGCCTCCGGCGCGCCGCGCACGGCCGGCACCTCGCGCTGCATGGCCATGCCGGGCGCGATCTCGGTCAGCGTGCCCATGAAGACCAGGTGCTTGGCGCCCTGCGGCAGGATTCGGGACCGCGGGCGTTGCGCCGATGAAAACTCCGGGTTTGCGCCAATGACCTGGTACTTGTTTGTCGCAAGATACCGTTTCGTGAAAAAAGTTGCAGGGGAGTACGCCTTGGCTGTCATCCAGCTGTCGGCGGCTCACGTTGAGCCAGCCAGACAGCGAGGGCCGCAGAGCCCACCAGAAGCTGTGCCCGAGGACCACCACATCATGCAAAAGTCAGCTCAACCCCAAAAAACGTCCAACCGCAGCGACCGCCAACGCATGGAGCCGCTGCAGGAAGACAAAGGCCAGAAGTTCGAACCCTTCTGGTCCGCCGCCTTTGGCAGCGACCGCCGCAGCCAGGCCCGGATGCTGAAATTCGACCAGAAGCGTTGATCGCGACCGACTCGGCCCAGCGCTGAGCTTCTTCCCCTCGCGGGCCGCCTTGTGCGGCCCGTTTGCACTTCTGGCGCCGGTGCATGCCCCTTCACGGCGCCCGTCACGCATGTGACGTAAGGTGCACCCATGCAGATCGCCAAACCGTTGCCGATCAACCTGGCCCTGCAGGGCGGCGGCGCCCATGGCGCGCTGAGCTGGGGCGTGCTGGACAGGCTGCTGGAAGATGGCCGCGTGGCACCGGCCGCGCTCAGCGGC
>NZ_VIDT01000729.1 GCF_006519715.1 Ideonella azotifigens | reverse complement strand
CTCTCGGGCTTCACGGTCACCATCGTCTGCAGCCGCACGCCCACCAGCGGCACTGTGAGCGATGGCGCCACCAACCTGGCCTTCTACCAGCTCACCGCCACCGCCTGCAACCTGCCCAGCGGCGGCGCCTGCCCGGCCACCGGCACGCCGAATGCCGTCTACGTCGAGCGCCAGCTGAGCTGGATGCTGGCCCGGCCCTGAGGACAAGGCATGCCCATGACACCAGGCGGTTTCCTCTTCCTCGCGCGTTGTGGCGGGCTGGCGCGGTGGCTGGCGATGGCCTGGCTTTGCCTGGCGCTGATGCCTGCCCAGGCCGCCACCTACACCTTCAGGAGCGACACCTACAGCTGGGAATCGGCGGCCAACACCATCACCTGGGACAAGAGCTGCACCGGCTATCCCAACGACGACGACAAGGCCACGATCAGCTTCACCGGGGGATTCACTTTCCCCTTCGCCGGCAGCAGCTACGGCAGCGTGCGCGTGCTGGCCAACGGCATGCTGCAATTCGGCCCGGATGCCGGCCTGCACCGGACCTACACCAACACCACCTTGCCGGTGGCCGCGCCCGCCGCTTACGGTTCCGGCTGCGCCGCTGCCACCCCTACAGCGGTGCTGCTGGTCTACTGGACCGACCTGGACCCCGGCCGCTCCACCAGTGGCGGCGTGACCTGGGAGCTCAAGGGCAGCGCCCCCAACCGCCGGCTGGTGGTCAGCTGGAACAACGTCTACCAGTACAACACCACCACGCCCTACACCTTCCAGGCCGTGCTCTACGAAAGCGGCGAGTTCAAGTACCAGTACGGCAATGCCAACGCCTCGGGCTCGAACGCCACCATCGGCGTGGAAGTGAACAGCAGCGACTACACGCTGTACTCCTTCAACAGCGGCTACAACGCCAACGGCTCGGCCATCCGCTGGTTCCTGCCCTCGGGTACGCCCACCAAGCTGGCCGAGTACCGCATGGACGAAAGCGCCTGGAACGGCACCGCCGGCGAAGTGGCCGACAGCACCGGCCATGGCTACAACGGCGTGCGCGTGGGCAGCGCCACTGCCACCAGCTCGATCGCGCAGGTTTGCCGCTCGCTGGACGTGCCGGCCAACACCAGCAGCACGGTGAACGCGGTGGACACCGCGCTGGACGTGGACAGCGCGGTCGGTGCCAGCGGCAGCATCGCCTTCTGGCTGCGCGAGGACACCGCATGGAACAACGGCACCGCCGCGATGCTGATGGATGCGACCGCCTCCGCCAGCTACCCGTTCTACCTGATGCGCAACGGCACCGGCAGCCTGCGCTTCGCCGTGGCCGATGACGCCGGCACCGCGCTGGTGGCCACCACCGCCACCCGCACCACCGCGGCCAACACCTGGGTGCACGTGGTCATCACCTGGCGCCTGGCCAGCGGCACCAACCAGAGCACGCTGCGCATCTATGTCAACGGCACGCTGGGCGCCACCACCAACGGCACCACCAATGGCAGCCTCTCGACCACGCTGAACTCGCTGTTCATTGGCGACAACCGAAGCACCGCGCTGCCCGCTGGCGCCACCGCGAACTCGGCTGCCGGCCTGATCGACGAGGTGCAGGTCTACAACTACGAGCTGAGTGCAGCCGAGGTGCTGCTCACGATGAACGCCACACACGGCTGCCCGCCGCCGCTGGACCACATCGAGATCACCGCGGGCAGCAGCAGCGGCTCCACCTGCGCGCCGGCCAGCATCACGCTGCGTGCCTGCTCCAACACCAGTTGCAGCGCACTGCTGACCAGCTACACCGGCACCGTCAACCTCAGCAGCAGCAGCAACCGCGGCGACTGGTCGGCCGGCAGCACCAGCCCGCCACAAGGCACGCTGGCCAACGGCACGGCCAATGACGGCACCGCCAACTACATGTTCAGCACCGCGGATACCGGCCAGGCCACTCTGCAGTTCAGCCACTCGCTGGCGCAGGACGTGAGCCTGGGCGCGGTGGACAGCACCCTGCCGGCCACCGCCAACAGCGTGGGCCCCATCGCCTTCCGCGACAACGCCTTCGTCTTCGCCGAGGACCTGGCCAACAAGGTGGCCGGCAGCGACGTGGCCGTGGCCCGCCGGCCGCACGACATGACGCTGAGCCTGTTCAAGAAGGACCCCACCACCGGCAGCTGCGGCGTGGCCACCGACTTCAGCGGCAGCCGCAACCTCAAGCTCTGGCGCACCGACAGCGGCACCACCGGCAGCTGGACGGCGCCCAGCATCGTTTCGCCAGCCCTCAGCATCCCTGCCACCCAACCGGCGGCCAGCAACCTCGCACTGAACTTCACCAGCGGCGTGGCCAGCTTCAACCTGGGCAGCACCGACATCGGCCGCTACAGCCTCAACGTGCGCGACGACTCGCTGAGCCATGCCGCCACTGCCATCACCGGCGCCAGCAACATCCTCACCGTGCGGCCCTTCGTGATCCTGGTCTCGGGCCTGGACTACGGCAGCCTGCACAACCCCAATGGCGCCGCGCCAACCGATGCCGTCTTCGCCCCCGCAGGCGCCGCGTTCGCCGCCACCGTGGCCGCCTACGCCTGGGACGGCAGCATG
>NZ_VIDT01000728.1 GCF_006519715.1 Ideonella azotifigens | reverse complement strand
ACATGACTTCAACAACCTGCTGCAGACCATCCAGATGGCCTTGCAGGTCATGGATCGCCAGGTCGGCGAAGGGTCGCAGCGCCGGGTGCTGCAAAGCGCGCTGCGGGCCACCGCGAAGGCGGCCGCCCTGGTCCGGCAGATGCTCACCTTCGGCCGCCGCCAGGCGCTGCAGCCGCAGTCGGTGGACCTGGGCGACTTCGTGCTGAAGACCCAGGAGCTGACCAGCAAGGCCGTCGGCGCACGGGTGCAGCTGTCGGCCCACATCGAGCCACGCCTGCCGGCACTGTTCGTCGACCCCACGCAGCTCGAACTGGCGCTGCTGAACCTGGTCTTCAATGCCCGCGACGCAATGCCGGACGGCGGCCACATCACCCTCACCGGCCGCCTGGCCGAGCCAGCCGAAACCGCCGGCCTGCAGACCGGCCAGCGCTACCTCTGCATCGAGGTGGCCGACGACGGCCCCGGCATGGACGCCGAAACCCAGGCCAAGGCCTTCGAGCCGTATTTCACGACCAAGCCGGTCGGCACAGGCAGTGGCCTGGGCCTGCCGCAGGTGCTGGCCCTGGCGCGCCAGTCCGGTGGCGACGCGCGGTTGCAGAGCAAGCCCGGCGAAGGCACCCGCGTCAGCCTCTACCTGCCGGCCAGCGAGCAGCGGGCAGAGGCACCGGCCGCCAGTGCCGGTGCGCCCCAGCCCAGCCGCCAGCTGCGGCTGCTGATGGTGGAAGACGATCCGCTGGTGGCCTCGGTGGTGCTGCCGGCCCTGCAGGGCGAGGGCCACAAGGTGACGCTGTGCAACAGCGCCGACGAAGCCTTGCAACGCCTGTTGCAGGGTCAACCCTTCGACGTGCTGTTCACCGACGTGGTGATGCCCGGCCGCATGAGCGGGCTGGACCTGGTGGCCTGGTGCCGCGAACACCTGCCCGCGCTGCCCACCGTGGTCGCCACCGGCTACTCGGCCCAGGCGCCCGACACCCATGCCCAGCTGCTGCGCAAGCCGTATGCGATCGACACCTTGCTGAGCGCCCTGCAGCAGGCGGCTGACGACAAGAAGACACCCCCCGCCGCCGAATGAACCCGCCCCATCTGCTGCGCTGCCGCTGCGGCACCGTCTCCGGCCTGCTCAGCCACGGCGAGCGGGCCAACCGCTGCGTCTGCTACTGCAAGGACTGCCAGGCCTTCGCCCACTTCCTCGGCGAGCCGCAGCGCGTGCTGGACCCGCTGGGCGGCAGCGAGGTGATCGCCACCTCGCCCGCCTGGCTGCGGTTCACCCAGGGCCGCGAAGCGCTGGCCTGCATGTCGCTCACCGAAGGCGGCATGCTGCGCTGGTACACCCGCTGCTGCCGCACCGCCATCGGCAACACGCCGCGCAACCACAAGTTCTCGTACATCGGCCTGCTGCACAGCTGCCTGCAGAGCGATCCGACGCACACGCTGGCTGCGTCCTTCGGCCCGCTGCGCATGCAGCTCAACCGGCAGAGCGCCAGGCAGACGCAAGGCCCTGTGCCGAGCGCAAGCGCCCTGTCCACCACCTGGGCCATGCTGCGCATCGCCCGCATGGTGGCCGGCGCGCGCATTGGCGGCAGCTACCTGCACACGCCCTTCTTCGACGTGCACAGCGGCACGCCGCTGGCGCAGCGCCAGGTGCTCAGCAGCGCCGAATACGCGCGGCTGCAGCAACGGGTCGGGCAGTCCTGAACCCGCCTGCTGGACTTCAGCGAAACAACCCGCGGCGGCGGCGCGGCGTTGCCGTGCTCCAGGCAATCAGGGCCAGCAGCGCCACCTGCAGCGGCAGCCGGGCCGCCAGCAAGGCATAAGGCACGTCGAACTGCTCGGGCACCTGCAACATGTAGAAGTGCACCGGCGTGACCGCCAGCGTCAGCAGGAACAGGCCGATGCCCGCCGCACGGCGGGTGCGCCGCCACAGCAGGCCGGCAGCGCCCAGCAGCTCGAACACCCCGCTCACCAGCACCGCGGCCATCGGCCACGGGATGTACGGCGGCACGATGCGCATCTCGGTTTCGAGCGCGGCGAAGTGCGCAATGCCGCCAATGAAGAACCACAGGAACACAAACACCAGGCCGGCAAGGCGCCAGCCTCCGAGCCGGGGCGCGGACATGGGAAGAGCAGATGACATCGGGCGATTGGACCTCAAGTGCCAGGGCCTGCCGAAGACAGCCCCACGAGGCCGCCGGAACGGACAGCGCACTGCTGCAGCCCGCATCCAAGCCCCCACCACTCCCCCCACCAGCACGAAGCCGCAAATTTCTGTATGATTATCATCATGCGAATTTCAAAAGCGAGCCAACGGGCGGCGGCAAAAGAGGCAACACACGCGCGCATCGTCGCCGTGGCGGCGCGCGCGATCCGCCGAAGCGGCTACGACGGGGTCGGCGTGGCCGACATCATGAAAGAGGCCGGGCTGACGCACGGTGCGTTCTATGCGCACTTCGCTTCGCGCGAGGCCATGCTGGTAGAGGCCGCACGCCAGGCCTGCGCCGAGTCCGCCTCGGTGGCAACAGGCGTGGCGGCCAGCGCGCCGCCGGAGCAGGTGGTCGCCGCCATGCTGGGCGCCTACCT
>NZ_VIDT01000727.1 GCF_006519715.1 Ideonella azotifigens | reverse complement strand
CATCAGCCGGCTGGGCTTCACCGACGACGTGCAGCCCAGGCTGCAGGGCCCGGCCTTCTACCTGAAGGGCGACGGCGCGCCCGAGGCCCGCTCCTTCGAGGCTTTCGTGGACCAGCTCTCCCACGAGCCGGTCGACGTGGTGGTGATGGGCGCCAGCTATCGCGACTGGGAAGGCGAATGCCGCACGCTGAACGCGTTGCCCAATGTCAATTCCTGCACCACCATCGTGATCCGCGACGCACGCGACGCGGCCGACCCTGATGTGCTGGCCGCGCTGAAGCAAGCCGAGGTGGTGTACTTCCGCGGTGGCGACCAGTGCAACTTCGTGCAGTGGCGCAACAGCCCGATCCCGGCCGCCGTGCAGGCCGTGGTGGAGCGCGGCGGCGGCACCGGTGGCGGCAGCGCCGGGCTGGCGATCCAGGGCTCGCTGGCGGTCTATGACGGCTGCCGCGGCAGCGTCAACTCCTCGCTCGCGCTGGCCGACCCGTACCGCAACAGCGTCAGCTTCACCGAGAACCTGTTCAACTGGCCGGGTCTCGAAAGCACCTTGACCGACAGCCACTTCGTCAAGCGCGACCGCATGGGCCGGTTGCTGGCCTTCCTGTGTCGCCAACTCGGCAGCCGCGAGGTGGACGAGGCCTGGGGCCTGGGCATCAACGAAGGCACGGCCGTGCTGATCGACCGCGACGGCAAGGGCACGGTCTACGGCGACACCGCCTTCGTCGTGCTGGCCGACCGGCCCGGCTACGGCTGCCGCCAGGAAAACGACCCGGTGACCTACACCGGCTACAAGGTCTGGCGCCTGGAGCCGGGCAGCCTGTACGACTTCTCCGAGCGCCCACAGACCGGCTTCTACCGGCTGGACGTGGACCAGGGCGTGGTGCTGAGCCGCAACCCGTACATCGCCCCTGCCTTGAGCGAAGCCCACGCCACAGCCGGCCGGACCCCGGATCGTTTTGGGGGCCTTTGATCAGTCTTGGTGGCGGTGGGCCCAGAGCACGCCCACCATGTCGGCAACCTGCCGGCTCAGTTCGTCCACCACCTCGATGTCCTGCAGCCGCTCGGCGTCGGCAGGGCTGAGTTGGTCCGCGTCGCCGCCCAGAAGCGCCACCGGCACCAGCAGGGGTCCCAGCGCCGGGTCGTCGAACAGCGGTGACCAGGCTTCCGGGTCCAGGTCCACGGCGCTGAGGAAGCCGGCGCACCAGTCCTGCGCGCTGACGTATTCCTTCTCACCCTGCTCGGCCACGCTGAAGATCGGCTGCCAGTCGTCGGGCTTGTCGCGCAGCAGGCAGGCCAGGTTTTGCAGGTGGCGCAGCACCCACACCGTCGCCTGCTTGCGCTTGCGTCCGCTGGGGAACGGTGCATGGCTTTCGCCTTCGGCGTCACCGCCCCAGACCAGCGGCAACCAATCAGCGGTGGCCAGCTTGTCCAGCAGCGGCGGGCCAACCAGCAGCGCGGTCAGGTAGCCGTCCAGGCCTTCGATGTTCATCGCGCCGTCCAGCGGCAGCGCGTGCAGCAGGTCGTCCAGTGCCTGAAGTTCTTCGTCGCTCAGCGGCGTGTTGGCCGATTGCGGGTCATAGCGGGGATAGTCCACAACAGCGCTCCGCTCACCAGCTGCCGGTGTTGGGCATGCTGGCCCAGGGCTCGGCCGGTGGCAGCCGGCCGCCGGCCTGCAGCAGTTCGACCGAGATCTGGTCCGGCGAGCGCACAAAGGCCATGTGGCCGTCACGCGGCGGGCGCAGGATGGTCACGCCATGCTGCTGCAGCCGCTCGCAGGTGGCGTAGATGTCGTCCACCGCGAAGGCCACGTGGCCGAAGTTGCGGCCACCGGTGTAAACCTCCGGGTCCCAGTTGTAGGTCAGCTCGATCTGGGCGTCGTGGTCGCCCGGGGCGGCCAGGTAGACCAGCGTGAAGCGGCCCTGGGCGTGTTCGGTGCGGCGCACCTCTTCCAGCCCCAGCGCGTCGCGGAAAAAGCGCATCGACGCGTCCAGATCCGTGACGCGCACCATGGTGTGCAGGTATTTCATGCCCGCACTGTAATCCGCGCGGCGGCGGCGCTCCAGTTGCCGGGCGGCATGGCCGATATGTGCGGTTGGAGACCCGTCCCCCTGGGCGGAACCGCCGTCACCCGTCGCCATGCACGCCTTGCTCATCCGCCTCTGGCGGCCTTTTTCCCTGTCCGCTGCCAGCGCAATGGCGCTGGCCACGCTGCTGGCCGGCCTGCTGGTCACGGCCGCCGCCGTGTGGCAGCGCCAGGGCCAGCTGGCGGGCGAGGCCAACGCCCGCTACCAGCACCGGGTGGACCGGCTGGCGGGCGAGATCGCGCATCGCTTCGACAGCATTGCCGCCGGACTGCAAAGCCTGCAGGCGCTGCACAGCGCCAGCCATGAGGTCGAAGCGGCCGAATTCGAGCACTTTGTTGGCGACTGGGCGCTGAACGGCACCCTGCCGGGCCTGATCAGCTTCGGCCAGGCCGAACCAGTGCGCCGCGGGCGGCTGGCCGAGTTCATCGTGCACCAGCGCGAGCTGACGCCTGGCTTCGCACTGCGCAGCGACGGCGGCCAGCCGGTGCTGTGGC
>NZ_VIDT01000726.1 GCF_006519715.1 Ideonella azotifigens | reverse complement strand
GCCGCGCTGGCCGCCTACAAGCGCCACTACGCGCTGATCATGAACGCGGCTGGCTCGGCCGAACACGCCGACCAGCGCGTGCCGGCCGATGTGGAGCCGCAACTGCCAGGCGACGCGGTGGCCGAGCCCCTGCACCGTTTGCGGGCGCTGGAGCCCACCTGCCTGAAGCGAGCGCTGCGCCTGATCGAGCTGCGGGTGGCCGAAAACCCGAGCGTGGCCGAGGTGGTCGCCGCCTGCGGTGTCAGCCGCCGCACGCTGGACGACGCCTTCAAGTCGGCTCGCGCCACCACGCTCTCGGCCTACCTGAAGCGCAAGAAGCTGGAGTTCGCTGCCAACCTGGTGCTGCACACCGACCGCCCCATCCGCGACATCGCCGCGTCCATGGGCTACCGCTCGGCCGCCCTGTTTGCGAGCGAATTCCGCGAGCAGATGGGCATGTTGCCCTCGCAATGGCGCAGCCTGCAGACCACGCCAGTCTCGCTGGCGGCCGCATCCCTTTGAAAAAGGCACCTCGATCGGCCTGACACGGTGCGCAAGCGGTGGTGGACAGGGCCTGGGAAGGCGCCGCCGCCGAGCCAGCCGCACGATAGTTTCTAAAAATCGCAGGTCGCTTGCCACCAAGCGCCCATCGACCCCGCGCGACGGGGCCCCGCCCTGATGTCGCGGCCCCGGCCTTGCATCTACCGTCGGACACCGGACTGCACCACCACCGCCACCGGCGCCAGCCACAAGCTGAGCCCCCGGTCCCGCGTGAGTGCCGCCCTCTATTGCTACCCCTTTCCGCTCTCCTCCTTCAGGTTCCCCGGAGTCCGCATGACCCACGCTTTCCACCGCCTGTGCGGCGCGCTGCTGCTGGCCGGCCTTTCGGCCGCCAGCCACGGCGCCGCCCCCGCCAAGAAGACAGCGCCACCCGCGCAGCGCTACATCGTTCAGCTGAACGCGCCACCCGCCGCCAGCTACACCGGCAACCTGCCCAGCCTGGCCGCCACCCAGGTGGGCGAAGGTCAGCACCTGGACGTGCGCGCCGCGCACGTCCAGGCCTACCGCAGCCACCTGGCCCGCGAGCAGGACCAACTGCTGGCCTCGCTCGGCTCGCGCGTGAAAGCCACGCATCGCTACAGCGTCAGCTTCAACGGCTTTGCCGCCCGCCTCACGCTGGACCAGGTGCAGCGCCTGAAGGCCACCGGCAAGGTGCGCCTGGTCGCGCCGGACACACCACGCCTGGCCGACACCGTCTCCACGCCCAGCTTCCTGGGCCTGGACGGCGCAAAGGGCGTGTGGTCGCAGCAGCGCAAGGGCCTGTCCGTGCTGGGCGAGGACGTGATCATCGCCACCATCGACACCGGCGTGCAGCCCGAGAACCCGGCCTTCTATGACCAGGTGGATGCCAATGGCGTGCCGGTTGCCAGCGGCGGCACCGTGGCCTACGGGCCTGCGCCTTCGCACTGGAAAGGCGGCTGCACCGTGGCACCGGCCTTCCCGGCCACGGCCTGCAACCACAAGCTGATCGGCGCCAGGCTGTTCAACACCGGCTGGCTGGCCAGCGGCACCGAGCCGTGGTTCGGCACCTTCTCCGATTCGCCGCGCGACGAAAACGGACACGGCTCGCACACCTTGTCGACCGCTGGCGGCAATGCGCTGGCACCGGCCTACGACACGAAGGGCGTCTACCTCGGCAGCACCAGCGGCATGGCGCCGCGGGCACGCCTGGCCTCCTACAAGGCACTGTTCACCGCGGTGGTGGCCGGCGTGCCGCAGGGCGTGGGCATGACCAGCGACATCATCGCGGCCATCGACGCAGCAGTGGCCGACGGCGTGGACGTGATCAACTTCTCGGTCACCAGCGACCCGTACAACATGCTGGACCCGGTGGAGATGGCCTTCCTCGGCGCCTCCAACGCCAACATCTTCGTGGCCGCCGCGGCGGGCAACAACGGCCCGTACAACACGGTGCAGAACCCGGGCCCATGGGTGACCACGGTGGCCGCCTCCACGCACGACCGCAACCCCTATGCGCAGCTCACGCTGGGCAATGGCGCTGCCTACAGCGGCGCCTCGTTCAACGCCACCGCCCTGCCGGCGGCCCCGCTGGTCCTGGCGCAGGACATTCCGGCCGCGGGCGTGTCGGGCAGCCAGGCCAACTGGTGCTCACCCAACAGCCTGGACAGCAGCAAGGCCGCGGGCAAGATCGTCGTTTGCGACCGGGGGGATGCCACCGCTCGCCTGGACAAGAGCGCCGAGGTCAAGCGCGCAGGTGGCAAGGGCATGGTGCTGCTCAACACCCAGGCTGCGGAGCTGGACGCCGACTGGCACACCGTGCCCACGGTGCACCTGGCCATGAGCGACCGTGACGCCGTGCGCAGCTACGCAACCAAGGCCTCGCCCAGTGCCAGCATCGGCGCGCGTTACCAGGTGCCCGGCCTGGTCGCCCCGGTGATGGCGGACTTCTCCTCGCGTGGCCCGAACCTGGCTGCGGAAGAAGTGATGAAGCCCGACCTCACCGCACCTGGCGTCAGCATCGTTGCCTCGTTCGCGTACCAGCAGAAGTCGCAGGCGGAGAACTACGCCGAGCGCGCCG
>NZ_VIDT01000725.1 GCF_006519715.1 Ideonella azotifigens | reverse complement strand
CGCGTGAGCTGTCCGGTGGCATGAAGATGCGCGCGGCGATTGCCCGCGCGCTGGTCACGCAGCCGGCGCTGCTGCTGCTGGACGAGCCCTTTGCCGCGCTGGACGAGATCACGCGTTTTGCGCTGAATGAAAGCCTGCTTTCGCTGTGGCTGCCGCAAGGCGAGAAGACCAAGGTGCCCGCCTTCACCGGCGTGTTCGTCACGCACAGCGTGTTCGAGGCAGTGTTCCTGAGCCAGCGCGTGCTGGTGATGAGCGCCCGGCCGGGTCGCATCATCGAGGATCTGCGCATCGAAGGCCCGCGCCTGCGCGACGCCTCGTTCCGCCAGAGCCCCGTGTTCGTCGACGCCTGCGCCCGCCTGAGCACCGCGCTGGCCCGCGCCGCCGAGGAACCGGCACTCGGTTGATCGTGGTCCACGCAGCATCTGCTTCCGCAAGCCGGCGCGAGCAGACGCTGCGCTGGCTGCTGCCGCTGCTGGCGGTGCTGCTGTTCCTGGGCGGCTGGGAAGCGGCGGTGGCCTGGTGGGAGATCCCGCCTTACCTGCTGCCCGCGCCTTCGCGCGTGCTGGTTACGCTGTGGGACAACCTGGGCTCGCTGATGGTGAGCTGGTGGGTCACGCTGCGCATCACCTTGATGGCGCTGGCGCTGGCCTGTGTTGGCGGCGTGGGCGTGGCGGCGGTGTTCGCGCTGTCGCGCTGGGTGGAATGGAGCCTCACGCCGTTTGCCGTGGTGCTGCAGGTCACGCCGGTGATCGCGGTCGCGCCGCTGATCATGATCCTGACCGACAGCGCCACCGCCACGGTGCTGATCTGCGCCTTCATCGTCGCCTTTTTCCCGCTGCTGGCGAATACCTTGACGGGTTTGCGCAGTGCCGACGCCGGCTTGCGCGAGCTGTTCCGGCTCTACCACGCGAGCCGCTGGCAGACGCTGCGTTTCCTGCTGGTGCCCTCGGCGCTGCCGTATTTCCTGTCCGGCCTGAAGATCGCCGGCGGCCTGAGCCTGATCGGCGCGGTGGTGGCCGAGTTCACCGCCGGTGCCGCGGGCCGCAACACCGGCCTGGCTTCGCGCATCCTCGAAGCGGCCTTCCGCACCGAGATCCCGAAGATGTTCGCCGCACTGCTGCTGGTCTCGGCCACCGGCGTGCTGATCCACGCGTTCTTCGAGTGGCTGTCGCGGCGCCTGCTGCGCGGCTGGCATGACAGCGAGCGCGGGCGCTGAGGCCTTCAGCTCGCAGGCCTTGGCTTGCCGGCCGTGCCCACCATGCCGACGATGCCCGGCATGCGTTCGCGCATCAGCTCGATGAAGCGGCGCAGCTTGGCCGGGTAGAAGCGCGCGGGCGGGTACACGAGGTAGACCGGCAGTGGCGAGGCCTGCCAGTCCGGGGCGAGGTGCACCAGCCGGCCCTGGGCGATGTCGTCGGCGACGATCCAGTGCGAGGCGATGCAGGCGCCCAGGCCGGCCAGTGCGGCCTGGCGCAGCGCGTAGAGGCTGTCGGTTGCCATGCGCGGCTGGATGGCGAAGCGCTGCTCGCGGCCATCTTCCCGGTGCTGCAGCATGACCTCGTTGCGGTAGTAGGTCTTCAGCGCCAGCCAGGGCAGCTCGGCCAAGGGTGCGCTCGCGGCCCCGGGCCCTGCCGGCAACAGCGACGGCGCGGCGACGACGATGCGCGGCACCTCGGCCAGGCGCACGGCAATCAGCGCCGGGTCGTTCACCGTGCCCACCATCACCGCGCAGTCGATGCCTTCGGCAATGAAATCCGGCCGACGGTCGTGCAGCAGCCAGTCCACCGAAACCTGCGCGTGGTGCTGCAGGTATTCGGTGAGCGGGGCCACCAGTTGGTCCTGCCCGAACGCATGTGGCACGACCACGCGCAGCAGGCCGCGCGGTACGTCGGTGGCGCCGCGCAGGTCGTCTTCCAGCGCGCGCCAGCTCTCCAGCAGTTCCTTGGCATGCGTGAAGCAGCGCTCGCCGTCGCCGGTGAGCTTCATGCCGTGGGTGGAGCGCTGCAGCAGCTTCAGGCCCAGTGATCGCTCCAGCGCCTGCAGCCGGCGGCTCACCGTGGGCTGGGTGGTGCCCAGCTGGGCGGCTGCGGCGGAGAGGCTGCCGGCTTCGACAATGCGCACGAAGGTCTGCATCAGCTCGATGCGGTCGGCGCCGGGCACGGACAGGTTGGTCATGCGCCAAGCGTATAGCGAATCTGCACTGGCTGCGACTACCGTTCTGGCTCACCCGAGAAGACACTGGCGTCAATTCGCTTTTAAGGGTTTTCACCATGACCTCCATTCCTTCCGTGCATGCCCAGCCCGCGCCGGCCCAAGCCGGCGTGCCAGCGGGCCTGGTGTTGTTGCTGGCGACAGGCACCGGCCTCAGCGTGGCCTCGCTGTACTACAGCCAGCCGATGCTGGGCGTGCTGGGCGCCGACCTGCAAGCCGGCACGCGCGCCGTCGGCCTGGTGCCAACCGTGACGCAGCTGGGCTATGCGCTGGGCATCCTGCTGCTGGCGCCACTCGGTGACCGCTTCGACCGCCGCAGCGTGATCCTGGTGAAGGCGGTGCTGCTGACGCTGGCGCTGCTGCTCTGTGGCGTGGCCCCAGGC
>NZ_VIDT01000724.1 GCF_006519715.1 Ideonella azotifigens | reverse complement strand
GCGCCGCGGCGGTCTTGTCCAGCACGCCGTTGACGTACTTGTGGCCATCGGTGCCGCCGAAGCTCTTGGCCAGTTCCACCGCTTCGTTGATCGCCACCCGGTACGGGATGTCCAGGCAGTGCTTCAACTCGTAGGCGCCGATCAGCAGCACCGCGTGCTCGACCGGTGAAAGCTCGTTGGTCGCCCGGTCCACGCTGGCGCTGAGCACCTGGTCCAGGTCGGCGGCCTCGGCAATGCAGCCGTGCAGCAGCGCGTCGAAATGCGCATGGTCGGCCTTGTTGAAGCCTTCCTGCTCGCGCATGTGGGCGTCGATCACGCCGGCCTCGGCACCAGAGATCAGCCACTCGTACAGGCCTTGCAGCGCGACTTCGCGGGCCAGCCGGCGCGGCGACTTTGAACCGCTGCTGCGCTTCTTGGCCGGGGCGGACGGAGTAGAGGGCGCGTTCACAGCAGGTCGTCCATCAGGTTGGCCATCTCGATCGCGACGCGGGCCGCGTCGCGGCCTTTTTCTTCGGCGCGGGCCCAGGCCTGGGCTTCGTTCTCGACGGTGAGGATCGCATTGGCGATCGGGATTTCATGGTCCAGCGAAACCCGGCTCACGCCGGCGCCGCTTTCGTTCGAAACCAGTTCGAAGTGGTAGGTCTCGCCGCGGATGATGCAGCCCAGCGCGATCAGCGCGTCGTAGTCCTCGCTCTCGGCCATGGCCTTGAGGGCGATGGGCACTTCCAGCGCGCCAGGCACCGTGACCTGCAGGACGTTCTTGTCCTTCACGCCGCAGGCCGCCAGTTCGGCCAGGCAGGCCTCGGCCAGCTTGGTGGTCAGTGCGTCGTTGAAACGCGCCCGGACGATGCCGATCGACAGGTCGTCGCCGTTCAGCGAGCCGCTTTGGCCCTTGTCAGCACCTTGCATGGTGGGAAGTCCTTGGCAGGAGAGAAAGTGAAAAGAACAGAGGCGCAGACGAGCGGGCAGACCCGCTCATGCGCCCACGAAGCCGGTGACTTCCAGCCCGAAGCCGACCATGCTGGGCATGCGGCGCGGGCTGCCCAGCAGCTTCATGCGGGTCACGCCCAGCTCGCGCAGGATTTGCGCGCCCACGCCGTAGGTGCGCAGGTCCACCGGCGGCCTGGCGTGCGGCTCGCCGCCTGCTGGCGGCAGCAGCTTGCCGATCAGCTCTTCGCTGGCCTCGCGGCCGCAGTTCAGCAGGACGGCCAGGCCGGCCGGGCTGGCCTTCAGCGCGGCCAGGGCCTTGGGCAGCGGCCACGAATGGCCGTGTTCGCTGCCGGTGTCCAGTACGTCCAGCAGCGACAGCGGCTCGTGCACGCGCACCAGCACTTCGTCGCTCGGCAGCCAGTGGCCGCTGGCCAGCGCCAGGTGCACACCGCCAGAGCGGTCACGGAAGACGTGGGCCTCGAAGCTGCCTTGCGCAGTTTCGAGCGTGCGCTGGCCCAGGCGGGTGACCAGCGATTCGTTGCGGCTGCGGTAGGTGATCAGGTCGGCAATGGTGCCGATCTTCAGGCCATGCTCGGCAGCGAAAACTTCCAGGTCCGGCAGGCGGGCCATGCTGCCGTCGTCGTTCATGATCTCGCAGATCACCGAAGCGGGCATGAGCCCGGCCATCGCGGCCAGGTCGCAGCCGGCTTCGGTATGGCCGGCGCGCATCAGCACGCCGCCGTCCTGCGCCTGCAGCGGGAAGATGTGGCCGGGCTGAACCAGGTCGCGCGGCAACGCGTCTCGCGCCACCGCGGCTTGCACGGTGCGCGCACGGTCGGCCGCGGAAATGCCGGTGCTCACGCCTTCGGCGGCTTCGATGGACACGGTGAAGGCAGTGCCATGCGCCGTGCCATTGCGCGCGGCCATGGGGGGAAGCTGCAGGCGCTCGCAGCGCTCGCGGGTCAGCGTCAGGCAGATCAGGCCACGGCCGAACTTGGCCATGAAGTTGATCGCTTCTGGTGTGACGTGTTCGGCGGCGATGACCAGATCGCCCTCGTTTTCGCGGTCTTCTTCGTCGACCAGGATGACCATGCGGCCAGCTGCCAGTTCGGCAACCAGCTCGGGAACGGGTGAAATCGGCATCCCGCTATTGTAGGTGCCGGGCCCTCTGCGATGCTTTGATCGGGCCGGTGCGATGCTGCGGCTGGCTCGCCGCGGCCACGGCAAATGTCACGCTGCCGGCTCGCCTGCGCGCCGCATCAGCAAGCGCAGGTCGTCGCCCACAGCCGCCTGCGCATGGAAGCGGTAGCGCCAGGCACCGTCCAGGCTTTGCAGCGGGCCGAGTGCCGCCATCCCGCGGCCGGCGCCCAGCAGCATGGGCGCGAGGTAGACCAGGCACTCGTCCACCAGCCCTGCCTGCAGCCAGCCAGCATTCAGCCGTGGGCCGGCTTCGACGTGCAGTTCGTTGACCTGCCGCCGGCCCAGGTCAGCCAGCACGGCGGCCAGGTCGACCCTGCCTGACTCGCCCGGGCAGCACACCACTTCTGCGCCACGGGCCTGCAGCGCTGCGACGCGTTCGGTCGCAGGTTCAGCTGCGTAGAACAGCAGCGGGCCATCCGCCTCGAACAGCCTGGCGCTCAAGGGCGTGTCCAAGCGGGCGTCCACGATTGCG
>NZ_VIDT01000723.1 GCF_006519715.1 Ideonella azotifigens | reverse complement strand
ATCTCGCAACGCGAGGCCATGGCCTCGAAGGCGAGGTGCCAGCCGTCGGCGGGTTCGTGCCAGGTCTGCAGCATGGGGGGCCTCAGTCGCTTAAAAACTGCGCGAGAGGCCGAACTGCCACCAGCGTGCCGAGAAGGTCGCCAGGCCGGGCGACCCATTGCCACCGGCACGCCAGCCAGAGCGCTGCTCGTAGCGCTCGTAGTTGAGGTCCAGCTTCCATTGCGCGTCCACGCGCCAGTCCACGCGCAGCCCGCCGGTCAACGCGCCGAAGGCCGAGAGCCGCTGGTCGGCCGAGGTGGGGTGCTGGCCGTCGAAGCCCGGTGGGAAGGGCTCGCCGAGCACCGGGTCATACACCGGATCCTTGTAGAACCTGGCGGCACTCTGCGTGGTGTAGCGCAGCGTGGGCGTGACGCTCCAGCGCTCGCCCAGCGGCTGCACCCAGGCGGCTTCCAGCGTGTGGGCGCGCACGCCGAAGCTGTCGTCGTAGAAGCGCCAGCTGGTGCGCAGCGTGGCCTGCAGCGGTTCGATGTGGTGGTTCCAGCGCAGCAGCGCGGTGTACTGGTTGCGCGAGCGCGGCCGGATGTCGGGGAACTTGTACGGGTCCGAGAAATACCCCCGGCCCCAGTTGGCACCGAGGTTGAGCTGCACCAGGTCCAGCGCCGAGACGGCCTGCGTGACGCCGGCGAGCAACTGCCAGGTGCCGCGGTGCTCGTGCAGCGTGTCGTCGTCGCTGGAGCCGATGCTGTCGTTGCTGCGTGCCAGGCCGATGTTCCAGGTGCGGTTGTTGTCCTCGCTGGAGAGCCGCCATTCGGCCGAGAGCGTGCGCGACTTGTAGTCGTGCTCGTTGGACCAGGCGCCGCCGATGGCCCAGGCCTGGCGGTCGTCGTAGTGCGTGAGCTTCAGGTCGCCGGCATGGCGCTGGTCGTCCATGTGCGAGGCACTGGAGATGGCGCTGTGGTGGCGCGGCGAGGCGCCGGACACGCCATCGCGCACGAACGAGCCTTCCAGCGACCAGTGCGCGTCCAGCGGCGCCAGCGCGTAGATCGACGGCGCGTTCACATGCACCCGCTGCAGGCCGGGCTGCCAGTCCTGGTAGGACAGCTGCTTGATCGCGATGACACCCTGCTCGGGCGCGGTTTCGGCCATGGCCGGGGCCACGATGCCAGGCAGCAGCAGCGCAGCGGCCAGTACGCCGCCCAGGACGGGGCCCGATGAAGGAACAGGACGTGGGCTTGCTGCCGTTGTCGCTCCGGTTGTCGCGTCAGTTGCAGCCACAGCCACCTCCGCCCACGCCGTAGCCGCCCGAGGCGTTTTCCTTGCTGGTGTAGATGTGCTGGTCGAAGCGATCGCCCAGCGGGTCGCCTGCCATGGTCATTTCGGGGCGGGCGAGCGCGCCCTTTTCCCAGGCCTGGGGCGCCTGCCAGCCGGCGCAGCCGCCGAGCGTGGCCGTGGCGAGCAGCAGGCTCGCCAGCAGGCCGGTGCGAAGTGGAGGGTTCATCGTGTCGTCGATTGCAGTAGGTCGTCAAAAAGAGGTCACTCAAGGAGCCGCCAGGTGGTTCCAAGTTTCCTTGTCGCCCCGCAGGGGGCGGGCTGGGCGCAGCCCGGCCCTGGGGGTGCTCTCAAGCCCCGAGGGCAGCGGCGAGGCGGGCTTCCAGCGGGGCCATGTCGTCCTCCCGGAAGCCGGCATGCGTGGCCAGCACCTTGCCGTCGGCGCCCAGCAATACCGAGCTGGGCATGGCCTTGACGCCGAAGCGGCGCGCGGTGTCCGCCGAGGGGTCGAAAGCCAGCGTGAACTGCGCCGGCAGCTCGGCCAGGAAGCGCTGCGCGTCGGCGGTCTGCTTGTCCAGGTTCACCGCGACGATGCGCAGCCCCTGCGGGCCGAACTTGGCCTGCATGCGGTTCATCCATGGGAATGACTGGCGGCAGGGGCCGCACCAGGAGGCCCAGAAGTCGATGTAGGTCGCGCGGGCCTTGCCGTCGAACAGCGGCACGCCGGGCTGGCCGGCGGCACCGGGCGCGCTCTGCACCGGCAGCACATCGCCAGGTGCCAGCGCGGCCGCGAGGCCGGACCAGCCCAGGCCGCCCAGTGCCAGTGCCGCCGTGGCACTCTGCGCAAGCCATTCACGGCGCGTGGAATCGTGGAAAGGCGGGCGGCGAACAAAGCTCATCGGTGGCTCCTTGAAGCGCAGGAAGCGGGGCTGCTGCGCTTGCTGCGCAGCGGGTCTGCGCGTAGGTGCCGTCGGCGGCCCAAATGGTTGAAGGCCGCGTGCGATGTTGGTGAGAAAAGGTGTCCGCGCGGAATGCCGCGCCGCGCGCATTCAGCGTGCGGTACTGCAGTGGCAGCTGGGGCTTTGCGCTTCCAGCACGCGGCAGGCGTTGACCTCGGTGGCCGAGGGTGCCTGCTCGCGCAGCAGCTTTTCGATGCGCGGTCCGTCGAGCTGCGGCTGGTGCTGCAGCAGCAATGCGGCGATGCCGCTGACATGGGACGCGGCCATCGAGGTGCCGGAGGCGAAGTCGTAGCGCCCGCCAGGCGTGAGCGTCAGCACCTCGCGGCCGGGGGCCGCCAGGGCTGCAGTGCCGAAGGGGTCGGCGGTGGCGTCCTGCACCGCG
>NZ_VIDT01000722.1 GCF_006519715.1 Ideonella azotifigens | reverse complement strand
GCAACTGCGCCCCCGGCAGCAGCGCGTCGCCCAGCACCACGCCCAGGCCGACCGCGACGATCTCGCCCATCGCCACCAGGCCCACGCCTTCCAGCGTCAACGCCTTGGCCTCCAGCAGCGCGCCCAGCACGATGGGCTGGGTGCCGATGATCAGCACCGCGATGGCGCCCACCGCCAGTGCCGCCGCGACCTGCGCCGTGGACCAGGCCTCACCTTCGTTCCGGCTCATGCTCACTCCTCCGCCATTACCCTCGTGGATCAATAGCCTTTTGCCTCTTCGGGCAACAGGGCTTGCGCAAAGCGTGCCATGGCCCGCTGCTCGTCCTTCATCAACCGGCCGTTGGCAATGGTGCGCACCAGCCACGGCAAGGGCCTGACCTTGCCGCCGGTGGCGGCAGCCAGCACAAAGGCCTTGGCGCATTTTTCGAACAGCTCGGCATTCAGCGCCAGCCGTGTCGCGGTGGCGCCCAGGCAGACGACGCGGCCTTGCAGCAACAGCGCGTTGCCGCCAGCCGCCAGGGACCGGCCCAGTTCGGCCGGGTCGTTCACGGCCGGGCCCATGCGGCCGAGGTGCCGCGCCTGTTCGTCGAAGACGGTGGGCATGGTGCCGCCAAAGTCCGGCAGGCACAGCCCGAACGGGCCGCCGCCGATGGCGATGGCGCCCACGTCCGGCCGCAGCCGGTAGATCGCCGCGTGCGTGCGGGCATCGCCTGGCCAGACGGCCGGCGCGTTGACGCCTTGCCATGCCACACTGCGCGGCATGTGGGTGCCTGTGCTGTTCCACCACATGGCTTCTTCCCCCGGCAGGCGCAGCGACAGGCTGGCGACGCTTTCGCCGACCTGGCCCATCACGCCGCGCGCCTGCAGCCGCACGAACAGCGGCCACCATGCAGCGTCCAGGTCAGACGCAGCCGAAGACATCATCGAAGCGGTTGAGGGCGTCATCGATGACCTCGTCGGTGTCGGCCAGGCTGGTGTAGATGCGGCTGCCGGCCAGCGTGACCAGGCCGTGCGCGGTGTAGGCCGCGCCCATCTCCTCCATCATGTGCTTGCGGGCCTTGGCCTCGTCCTTGGCGCGCCAGAGCTTGTAGAGGTTGCCGGTGTCCATCAACAGCACGCCCGAGGTCTGCAGGTGCACGATGGAGCCCATGTTGTAGGCCACGTAGGGCAGCGCGCGGCGCTGGATGATCTCGTCCAGCCCCTTGCGCAGCCGGTCGCCCGCACGGCCGGCCACGCCCGCCGCGTCGCAGCGCTGCGCCTCCTTCAGCGCGTAGTACCCCGCCACGCACGAGAGTGGGTTGGCCGACAGCGTGCCGCCGACAAACGCCCGCCGCGCGGTGGTGCCGATGCCACCGACCAGCAGCATCATCACGTCCTTGCGGCCGCCGATGGCGCCGGCCATCGGGTAGCCGCCGGTGAGGCATTTGCCCAGCACCGTCAGATCCGGCGTGACGCCGAAATAGGCCTGCGCGCCGCCCATGCCGAGACGAAAGCCGGTGACGACCTCGTCGAAGATCAGCAGCGCGCCGAATTCATCGCAGAGCTTGCGCACCTCGGCGTTGTAGCCAGGGTGCACCGGGCGTGTGCCGCTCTCCGGGCCCAGCGGCTCCAGCAGCACGGCCGCAGTGCCGCCGCGCAGGCGGTTCCATTGCAGTTTGCGGCGCAGCGCTTCCAGGTCGTTCGGGTGGCATTCCTGCGTATGGCCGGTCACACCGTGCGGAATGCCGACGGCCTCCATTCGGCCGGTGCCGGGCAGGCGCATGCCGTAGACCAGCTGGTCGCTCCAGCCGTGGTACGCGCCGCCAATCTTGACGATCCACTTCCTGCGCGTGTAGGCCCGCGCCAGCCGCACCGCGCCCATCACCGCCTCGGTGCCCGAGCCCAGCAGCCGCAGCATGTCCACGCCCGGCATCACGCTGCAGACCAGCTCGGCCAGCTTGACCTCGTATTCATGCAGCAGGCCGGTGACCGGGCCGCAGGCGTCCAGCACCTCGTTGACCTTCTGCCGCACCGCCGGGTGCTTGCTGCCCAGCAGCGTGGGGCCGCCGGCCTGCAGGAAATCGATGTAGCGGTTGCCGTCCACATCGGTCAGGTGCGCGCCTTCGGCCTTGGCCACGGCCAGCGGAAACGGATGGTTGAAGGCCAGGTTGTGCTGCACGCCACCGGGGATCACTGCCTGCGCCCGTTCGGCCAGGCGCCTGGAGCCCTGGCAGCGCTCATCGAAGTAGCGCATCACGCGGGCCATCTCGGGCGGACGGATCGGCCGCATCGGCTGCTGGACCAGCTCGCTGAAGCGCCGGTACAGCGTGCCAACCTCGGGCCAGGCCGAGATCGCAGGCCGAGGTGCCGCTGCAGTGGCGGGAAAGGCAATGGGGTCGGAGGTCAGCGCGCTCATGGCATCGGTTCAATCGTCGGTTGCGCAGCCAGCGCGTTCAGCACCCGCGTCAGCGCGGGTTGCAAGGCAAGGTTGGCGGCGCGTTCGGCAATGCGCCGCGCCAGTTCGGCATGCGCCAGCGCCTCCAGGTCCACGACCGCGCGCATCGCCTGATCAATGCCGGCGCCGCAGCACAGGATGCCGTGGTTGCGCATCAAGTAGGCGTGCACGTCGGGC
>NZ_VIDT01000721.1 GCF_006519715.1 Ideonella azotifigens | reverse complement strand
ACCAGCGCCGCCATCAACGAAAGCGACTGGGAAACTTTCTGACCCCCGATCAGCGGACCACCGCTTCCTGACGCCAGAACCCGGCAAAGACCGGGTCATGCCCCGCGCCCTGCGCGGCGCGTGGCGACAACGGATACCCATGGAGACGCGAGCTTTGCCGTCCGGGCCACCCCAGGCCCGCTCCAACCCATCCGCGCCATCGCCATGAACCACTTTCTCCGCCGCTTCACCATCCGACAGCGGCTGCTGGGCAGCACCCTCACCCTCTGCATCCTGATCCTCGCAATGGGCGGCTGGTCCGCCATCAGCTTCCGCGCGCTGCAGCAGCACGTGGGCGACATGCTGGACATGCAGGCCGCGACCTCGCGCGACACCAGCGCCATCCTGGCTGCGCTCGAACGTGTGCAGCGCCTCGAACAGTCGGTGATGCTCAATGGCAACAATGCCAACGAAGCCGGCGACTACCACGCGCAGTGGAAGAAGACCGTTGCCGCAACCCGCACGCAGCTCCAGGCCGTGATGGCCGACCCCGAACGCGCCGCCGCCCTCAAGCCTGGCGTGGACGGCTTCGAAGCCCACGTCAAGCCGCTGGAAGACATCCTGCAGCAGGTGGTGGACGCCAAGATGGACGCCACCGCCGCCTATGCCTACGCCGGCCAGGCCCAGGCCGACCTGGACCAGGCCCGCGACGTGTTCAACAAGTGGGTGGTGCAGACCCATGAGCAGATTGCCAGCACCCGCGAAGCCGACCGCAGCTCCGAAGCCGCACAGTCCAGCGTTCGCATTGGCGTGATGCTGGTGGTGCTGGGCGGCATGGCGGCACTGATGCTGACCATGGTGCGCTCCATCACCGGCCCGCTGCACCGCGCCGCCCACCTGGCCGGCGACATTGCCAGGGGCGACCTGTCGGCCAACATCGCCGACGAAGGGCGCGACGAAGTGGCCAATTTCATGCGCGCACTGGGCGACATGCAGCATTCGCTGCGCGGCATCGTCGGCCAGGTGCGCGACAGTGCCCACAGCATCCGCATCGCCAGCGACGAGGTTGCCACCGGCAACCTGGACCTGAGCCAGCGCACCGAGCAGGCCGCCAGCAACCTGCAGGAAACCGCAGCCTCGATGGAGACGCTGACGGGCACCGTGCGCCACAGCGCCGACGCGGCGCTGCAGGCCAGCCAGCTCGCCACCTCCGCCTCGGCCGTGGCCCATCGCGGCGGCGAGATGGTCGAGCAGGTGGTGCAGACCATGGCGCAGATCAACCAGTCCAGCCGCAAGATTGCCGACATCACCGGCGTGATCGACGGCATCGCCTTCCAGACCAACATCCTGGCGCTGAACGCCGCCGTCGAAGCCGCCCGCGCCGGCGAGCAAGGGCGCGGCTTTGCGGTCGTGGCCACCGAAGTGCGCAGCCTGGCGCAGCGCAGCGCCAACGCCGCCAGGGAAATCAAGGGCCTGATCGGTGCCTCGGTCGACAGGGTCGAGAACGGCGCGCGCCAGGTGCAGGACGCCGGTAGCACCATGGGCGAGATCGTCGCCTCGGTGCAGCGCGTCAGCAGCATCATCAACGAAATCAGCGGCGCTGCCGGTGACCAGAGCCGTGGCATCGGCGAGGTCGGCACCGCCGTCAACCAGCTCGACCAGATGACGCAGCAGAACGCCGCGCTGGTCGAAGAAAGCGCTGCCGCAGCCGAGAGCCTGAAGCAGCAAGCCCGCCAACTGGCCGACGTTGTCGCCACCTTCCGACTCGGCTGAAACTCCGAATGCAAACCTCACACCCCTCTTCCGCGCGCCCTTCGGGCTCGATCGCCCGTGACGTGGCCTTGCTCGGAGCCAGCGCCAGCCTGCTGATGCTGCTGGCCGTCGGCAGCCTGCTGGGCTGGCGGGCCACCCGGGCCGAGCAGCTCCAGGTGACGCAGCAGGCGCTGCAGCGCACCGAAGCCGTCGCCCACATGATCGACGCCTTCGACGCCGCGGCGCGCGAGTCGGCCCTGCAGGCCCACGCCGGCTTCCGCTCGCTGCTGCCCGGCACGCTGAGCCTGGCCGATGGCCAGCTGCTGCACGACGGCACCGTGTTGAACAATGAATTTGCGGAGGTCGACAAGTTCCACACACTGACCGGCGGCGTGGCCACCATCTTCATGCGCGACGGCGACGGCTTTCGCCGCATCAGCACCTCGCTGAAGAAGGAAAACGGCGAGCGCGCCGTCGGCACGCTGCTGGACCCGGCCAGCCCGGCCTGGAAGCCGGTCAATGCCGGCGAGCCCTTCGTCGGCCGCGCGGTGCTGTTCGGCAAGCCCTACATGACGCGCTACGAGCCGGTCAAGGACAGCGGCGGCAAGATCATCGCGATCCTGTTCGTCGGCTTCGACCTGAGCGCCATCCAGGCCTCCATCGTCAAGGTGGTCAACGAAGGCCGGCTGTTCGAAACGGGCGGCCTGGTGCTGATCGACCCGAAGAAGGAAGCCAAGGACGCGCTGCTGCTGGCCCACCCGAATGCGGCCGGCAAGAAACTGCTGGAAGTGGCGCCACAGGCCGAGCTGCTGCTGAGCGCCACCGACACGCCAGTGGCGCTGCCAGCTGGCGCACTGCTGCGAGGCAACCCGGCCGACGAC
>NZ_VIDT01000720.1 GCF_006519715.1 Ideonella azotifigens | reverse complement strand
CGTCGCATCGTTGGCCGGCACAAACGGCGCAGCCTGCAGCAGGGCATGGCAACTGAGCAGCAAGGCAGCGGCCAGGCGGGCGGATTTCCAGGTGGACATGGTGGCGAGGAACGAAAAATGGGGGGAGGCGACGCGGTGCGCCGCCTCCGCGAGTCACGGCGAGGGAGCCGTGATCAATCCAGCGCCACTGGCTCGGTGGTGTCGCTGGCCGGTGGCTGGTCCACCGCATCGAGGTTGACCGGCTCCTCGGTTTCGCTGGCCGGCAGCTTGGCCACGTAGTCGATGTAGGCCTCGGGCGAGGCGAGTGCGGAGGACGGGATGCTGCCGCCGCCCTGCGGGTCGGACGTGCCGTCGTCGCTGCCGCCATTGCAGGCAGCGAGCAGCGCCAGCGCACCAGCCGCCAGCGTCATGAGATGAACGCGCTTCATGGCCGCCCCTTACTTGGTGCCGCCGATGGGCGTGTTCAGGTACGGAAAGCCGGCCATCAAGGGCACGACCGCCTGGTCCACCGCGTCATGCAGCTTCAGCGAGGTTTCGCCCAGCGGCACGGCCGAGGGCTTGCACGCCGCGCCGAACTTCAGCGCGTCGGTGTCGCCATTGGCCATGCACAGGCCGCCCATCACCGCGACCAGCGACACGTCGACCACGTCGTCCTTCGGTCGGCGGCCGTTCGGGAAGCCGGCGAAGTCGTTGCCACCGGCCAGGATGTTGCCCACCACGCCCAGGCGGTTCTGCTGCGCGAACGGCACCGGCGCAATGGCAGTGTTCAGCCGCAGCTCTTCCGAAGCCACCACGTTCTTCGGCTGGTTCAGGCCGCTGATGCCGGTGAGGAAGGTTGTGACCAGGTCGTTGCGCGGGTAGTTGGTCGGCGCGGTATTCGGCAGCGCCAGCGCGATCTCGATCAGCTTGGGCAGCGTCGGGTTGGTCACGTACTTGGCGAACTGCGCGTCGTCCTTGGGCTTGGCGCTGTTGAAGCGGTCCTTGTCCTTCAGGCCGATGACCACCTCATTGACCAGGGGCATGCCCAGGCGCGAGACCTGGGTCCAGGCGCCGCCGTTCTTGTCGGTGGTCTGGTGGCCGGGTTTGGGGTTCGGGTCCAGCATGCGGGCCTGGCGCATGCTGGCCGTGGTCCAGCCGCCAATCACCGTCTCGGTGCCATTGGTCAGGCAGCTGATCGGCACTTCCAGCGCCAGCGTGGTCACGTTCTTGTCGGCCAGCTGGTTGGGCACCGCGCCGATCAGCGTCGGATCGGTGATCACCGAAACCGGCGCGTTGACCAGGTCGAAGATGGTGCCCAGGTTGACCGCAAACGGGTCCTGGCGCTGGCCGACGAACATCTTGCCCGCCGTGCTGCAGCCCGGAATGTTGACGCTGTAGATGTGCTTGGCAGCGTAGGCCGCGTAGTCCGGAATCGTCTTCACGCCGATGTTGTCCACCGGCTTGGCAAAGGTGCTGGCGCCGCCGCTGGCATTGGTCACCACCTGCGTGCTGCCGCTGCGGCGGTCACCGCGCACCACGCTGACGCTGTAGCTCTCGGCCACATTGAGGTTGGTGTCGTTGACATTCGCCACCTGGCCGGCCTGGATCAGCGGAATGCCCACGCTCTGGTCGCCCACCGTCAGCGCAATGCCGGCGGCCGTGTTCTTGAAGCGGAACTGGAACGTCAGGTCCTCGACCGCGTCGCCGTTGTTGTCGATGTGGATCTCGTAGAGCGCGTTCGGGTCCATCGAGAAGTAGTTCGGGCCGCCATACGCGTCCTGCAGCGGCTGGTAGTTCGCGATCAGCGTGACGTAGCCGTCACGGCCGGTCTCGTAGCTGCGGAACATGTAGAAGTCCGAGGCATCAACCTTGGGCGAGGTCGTGATGAACGGGGCTTCACGGTGACTGGAGGCCTGGGCGGTGCCGGCCACGGCCAGCATGGCCGCGGCCACCAGGGGCAGCAGACGCAGAGGGGAACGCAACATGGAAGTCTCCTGGAAGAAAGTGCGCCAGCGCGGGGCCGGCGGTTGGGCAGAGCCGGCGAAGGGGGGCCTGCGATGACCCTCAACCCTTCCGACGACTCAGGCCTTTACGCAGCCGACACAAAGCCGGATGCGACTTTCTTCACGGAGACTTGTAAGCGGGTGTTCTCTGCTCCTGTCCTCAGGCCGCTTCCCAGCGGGCTTCGTCGTCCATCTTCGCCTGGCCTTGCGCGGCCAGCTTCAGCAGGTTCGCGCTCAGCGAGCGGGCAGCAATGCCATGGCGCGAGGCCGGCACGTCGCCATAGACCTCGGGCACCAGCGCCTGCACCGTCACCGGCGCGGCCTGCGCCCGCAGCGCGGCCAGCACCTTGTCCTCACGCGCCTGGCGGTGCGCCAGCAGCCGGCGCACCTCGGCCTGCGGCTCGGCGATCAGGAAGCCGTGGCCGGGTGCAAACCAATCCAGGTCCAGCGCCAGCAGGCTTTCGAGTGCCGCGCAGTAGGCGGCCATGTCGCCATCGGGCGGGTTGATGACCACGGTCGAGCCCTGCATCACATGGTCGCCGGTGAACAGCAGCCGCTCTTCCTCCAGCAGCCAGCAGACGTGGTTGGATGCATGGCCCGGCGTGGGCACCGCGCGCAGCGTGCAGCCTTCGCCGA
>NZ_VIDT01000072.1 GCF_006519715.1 Ideonella azotifigens | reverse complement strand
ATGCACCCAGTCCGACAGCGGAATGCCGGCCATGGCCACCAGGTAGCCCTCGGACCACTCGGCCCGGCCCTCGGGCTCGGCCGGGCTGCCTTCCGCCTGCCAGCGGGCGACGACTTCGCGCAGGCCGGGCTCGTCTACCGCCAGGCCGAGCAGGCGACCACTGTCCGGGTGGGCCAGGATGCGGCCTTGCTTGTCCATCACCAGGTCGATCAAGCCATCGGTGCTGGCCTTGATGTTGAGCTGCGCAAACAGGCTGCTCGATTCGAGCAGCAGGCCGCCGGCCAGCAGGCCCAGGTGCCGGCCCTGGGCGTCCAGCACCGGGGCGGCAATGACCAGCAGGGGCGCATTCAGCGTGCGGCTGCGCAGCGGCGCGGAAACCACCGGCTGGTCGCTGTGCATGGCGGCATGGAAGTAGTCGCGGTCGCCCACGTTGGGCAGGTCCTGGGTGCTGCCTGCCTTCTGGTCGACGCGGGCCAGCATCCTGCCGCTTGGCGCCACCGCAAAGGCCCCGTCGAACAGGCTGGCCAGTGCGGTTTCGCCCATCAGCAGTTGCGCCAGCGCGCCGCTGTCTCGCCAGTCGACGCTGCTGCTGTGCTGGGCCACGCGGGTCAGCACCTGGCGCAAGGTGTTCAGCTTGCTGCCCAGCAGCGCGGCGGTGCGCTCGCGGTTGTCGCGCTCCGCATTGAGCAGCATCTGGCGCAGGTCGGCCTGTGTGACCTGAAGCACCAGTTGCGCCGTGCCCAGCGCAGCGAGCACGCCAATCGTCACCACCATCGCGGTGATGCGGAACTTCAGCGTGCGGAGGATGGCGAACTTGCCCAAGGCGCGCGAAGGCTGGCGTGAGCGAAGAGGTGATGCGGCGGCGGCAAAGCGGTTGTCAGTCGCTCAGCAAGCCCTTGGTTTCGATGAAGCGCACCACTTCTGCCAGCCCCTCGCGGGTCTTCAGGTTGGTCATCACGAAGGGTCGGTTCGGCCGCATGCGCCGGGTGTCGGCCTCCATCACCGACAGGTCCGCGCCCACATGCGGCGCGAGGTCGGTCTTGTTGATGACAAACAGGTCGCTCTTGGTGATGCCGGGGCCGCCCTTGCGCGGGATCTTCTCGCCCGCGGCGACGTCGATCACGTAGATCGTCAGGTCGCTCAGTTCGGGGCTGAAGGTGGCGGCCAGGTTGTCGCCGCCGGACTCGATGAAGACGATGTCGGCGTCCGGGAACTGCGCCAGCATGCGGTCCACCGCTTCGAGGTTGATCGAGGCGTCTTCACGGATGGCCGTGTGCGGGCAGCCGCCGGTCTCCACGCCCATGATGCGCTCGGGTGCCAGCGCGCCGGCCACGGTGAGCAGGCGCTGGTCTTCCTTGGTGTAGATGTCGTTGGTGACGACGACCAGGTCCCACTTGTCGCGCATCGTCTTGCACAGCATTTCGACCAGCGTCGTCTTGCCCGAGCCCACCGGGCCGCCAACGCCGACGCGCAGTGGTGGCAAGGTCTTGGTGCGTTGGGCGGGCAGCTGGGTCATGGTGCGGGTCCGGCGATGCAGGTGAAGACAACAAGGGCTTCATCATGACATGCGCGGCGCCTGCCGAAGCGGCCCGAGAACGAGGAGGTGCGCAGGCGGCGGCCGGCCGAAAGGCGAGGGGGAGGACCTGCCGGCCCGCACCGCCGCCTGCGCGAAACTGCCGGGCCGGCCTCAGGCCGCGATGCCCACCGTCAACGATGCGACGTAGCCGGCGCTGTTGCTGCCGCTGATCTCGGCGATCTGCAGTGTGGTGCCGTCGCTGAAGACGTTGTCGGTCGCAAAGCTGATGCTGGCCAGGTTGCTGACGCTTTCCTGATAGCCACTGGCGCTGTAGACCGTGTTCAGCGTGGCCAGCGGGAAGCTGAGCTGCGAGGTCTTGACCTTGTGCGTGGCCGAGGTGGCCACGTCCAGGCTGGGATAGACCTCGAAATGGATGTGCGGCATGCGGCCCGAATAGCAGCCGGGGAAGATGGTGGTGAAGGTTACCTCGCCACTGGCATTCGCTTCCTGCACCCCGCGCAGGTAGCTCACATTGGTCAGCGAGCTGGCGTAGAGCGAGTAGTCACCGCCCTGGTCGCAGTGCCAGAGGTAGACGGCGTAGCCGGCCAGCGAGGCGCAACTGCTGTTGGTGTTGACCAACGTCAACGTCAGTGTCAACGGCACGCCGCTGGCTACCGCGCTGCTGCTGCCCAGGCTGGGCGTGATGTCGCTGCGCACGATGCCGCTGAGCAGCAGTGCGTTGGCGACGCTGCCGTTGACGCTGTTCGAGCCATCGCCAGGGTAGGGACCGGCGGTCTCTTCGGGGATCACCGAGCAGCTGCCGGTCGTGGTGGTCGTCGTGCCGCTGCCACTGCCGCTGCTGCCGGAGTCCGTGCTGGTGTCGGTGGTCGTGCTGCTGCTGTCGCCACCGCCGCCGCAGGCCACCATGGCCAGCGAGCCCAGCGGTGCCAGGCTGCCTGCGGCCAGCCAGCGCAATGCGCGGCGGCGTTGCAGCTCGCGTGGCAGGGTCGCCGGCAGGGACTGCGCAGCGGCCAGCAGGCGCAGGTCGTGTTGCAGGCCTTCGTCGGCATGCGCTGCGTGCGCGCCGGCAATGTTCGGGGCAGTGGATGGCATGTGGGCTCTCCGCCGGTGGACCGGCTTGTGGGCACAGCGGGCAGTGGGTGCCTCGGCGATGTGCTGAGCTGGATGCTCGCGGCCGCAGGTTGCCGCTCTGTTGCTGTTGCGTAAGCCGGAACTCGCGCGTGCGCTGCGTCACGCAGCGCGGCCTGGCGAGCGCCTCAGGAGCGGAACAACCGCGAGTACTGCGCCTCGTGCTGGGCGCTGAGGATGGCCAGCATCGGCGTGCAGGCCTGGCGCTGGTCCTCGGGCAACTGCAGCGTGGCATCTATCACTGCCGGCAAGGCCTCCACCAGCCGCGCCAGCATGCGCTGGCCGGCGCTCTGGCCCAGCGGCACGGACTTGATCGCGGCCTGCACCATGTTCTCGGCCCAGCCAAAGGCATGCGCCAGCAGCGCCTCGCGGCGGGGTGCGCCCGTGTGCAGCGCGGCCAGTGCAAAGGCCACCGGCCAGGTCGGCGCAGGGGCCAGGCTGCCGAGCGCCACCACGCGTGGGTCCTGCGGCTGGCGCTGCAGCAGCCAGAGCTGCAGCGAACGGCCCATTTGCTCGGTCTGCAGCCGCATCTCACTGCTTTCGCGGGTCTGGCGCACCCAGTCGTTCAGCGCGGTGACGCGCACCAGGTCGTGCTGCTGCCAGGCCTCGTGCGCGGCGGCGGCAACGGCCAGGTCGGCACGCGACAGCGCCAGCTTCAGCTGGTCCAGCAACCAGTTGCCGGCCGAGACCTCGTCCCGCACCAGCCCGCTTTCGATCGCCGCTTCCAGTCCTTCCGAATAGCTGAAGCCACCGACCGGCAGCGCTGGCGAGGCCAGCCACATCAGCTGCAGCAGCGCGCTCGGGCTCAGGGCTTCGGCAGAGGCCACGGACTCAGTGATCGTGGCCGTGGTCATGCCCGTGGTCGTGGCCGCAACCGGGGCCATGCACGTGCGGTGCCGCGGCGACGGCAATGCCAATCGGCTTGCCGCGCACCGGCGCAGGGGCCGCGGCAGGCGCGTGATCGTGCCCGTGCCCGTGCCCGTGCCCGTGCCCGTGATCATGGCCTGCGCCGTGGTCGTCATGCGCATGACCGTGGGCATGTCCACCCGCCGCGTAGGCACCGGCCTCCGGCTCGAAGGCGGTCTGTGTTTCCCGCACGATCAAGTGCATTTGCCGCAGCATGTCGGCCAGCACGTGGTCAGGCTCCAGCAGCAGGTGATCGGTCTGCAGCGCCAGTTGCACGTGGCGGTTGCCCAGGTGGTAGGCGGCCCGCATCAGATCGAACGGGCTGCCGTGCTCGGCGCAGGCGCGCACTTCCAGCACCGGCTGTGGCGCGGCCTTGACGGCAATCAGCGAGCCGTCCTCGGCCACCAGCACGTCGCCACCGCGCACCACGCTGCCCCGCGCCAGGAACACGCCCAGCCGCCGGCCGGTGGAATCCTGCGCCTCGAAGCGGCTCTTCTGCCGCACATCCCAGTCCAGCTCCACCGTGGCGGCGCGCTTGAGCAACACAGGGGCCAGGCCCTGGCCGCGGGAAATGAGTTTGCGAATGGTCAGCATGGCAGCGGTTCCCTGGGCGGGGCACAACAGGATCAAGCCGACATGGTACCGGGTGGCAATGCTGGATCAGCCGTTGCTGGCGATGTCGCGGAGTTTGTCTGCATCGAGGATCATGATGCGCTTGTAGACGGCGGCGACCACGGCTTCGTCGGCGAGTTGGCGCAGTTCCTTGTTCATGGTCTGGCGCGAGACGCCCAGCATCGTCGCCAGATCGCCTTGCGACAGGCCGATGCTGAGACTCTGGCCGCTGCGCAGCGGTGTGCCGGTCTGGCCGGCCAGGCTGGCCAGCGTGGCGGCCAGGCGCACCCGCAGCGAACCCAGCACCTGCTGGTGCAGGCTCTGCAGGCTTTCACGCTGGCGCCGCAGCGCCAGGCGCGAGACGTCCTTCCAGAGCCTGGGCTCTGCGTCCAGCTCGGCGATCACAGCGTCTGCCGGCAGGTGGATGACCTGCGACTCCTCATGCGCCGTGTAGTTGTAGAAACCCAGGGGGGTTTCGTCCAGCAGCCGCACCAGCGGGGCCACATGGCCGGGTGACATGAAGCTGTGCAGGTACTTGCGGCCGTCGGCATTGGTGCGGCTGATCTCCACCATGCCCGAGACCAGCACCAGCAACTCGCGCCGCGCAATGTCGTGCCCCAGCACCAGCGCACCGCGCGCATGGCGCACCAGCCGTGCCGACTGCATCAGGTTGGCAATGCGAGGATAGGGCCATTCGGAAAACAGCTCGGTCCAGCGCAGCACGCGCTGGATCAGCAGGCTGTTGTCGCGCAGCGTCTCGCCATCGGCTTGATCGGCTTCGGTGGACGGGCTCGGGGTGTCATCAGGGGTAGGCAAGGGCGCGGCGCGATGGCAGTGTGAAGAAGTTCTATTGCCGCGGATCTTCCCCATTCTGTCAATCGGTTGACAGATTTGGCCGAGGGCCGCGGCCTATCGTTGTCAAGGACAGGCACGGTGCAGCTGGCACCCGGGCCTGTCCACCGCAGGGAGTCCAAAACATGAAATATCAGGCCAGCATCCTCGCTCACGATGCTTTCTTATTCAAGACCCGCATGTCGCTCGGCAGCGCGGTCTTGCTGGGCGCTGCTTGGGCCTCACCGGTGTGGGCTGGCAGCGTCACCGTGTCTGGCGCGCTGGACCAGTACGTGGCCTGGGCCAAGGCCGGCTCGCGCACCCAGTACCGGGTGGACGATGGCGGCAACATCGCCTCGCGCATCAACTTCAAGGGCACCGAAGATCTTGGGGATGGGCTGCGTGCCAATTTTCTGATGGAGAGTGGCTTCAACGCCGACACCGGCACGGGTACCGTGCCCGGGCCTGATTTCGGCTGGACGCGGCAGATCTATGTGGGCCTCGCCGGCCGCTGGGGCTCGGTCGACCTGGGCCGCATGTACACCCCCGTCTTCTATGGCATCTACCGGGCCGATCCGTTTGGCCTGAACGTGGTGTTCTCGCCGCTGAACCTGGTTTCGGCCATTGACGGCCAGACGCGGCTGAACCCGTTTGCGGGTCGCGGCAGCAACATGCTGCGCTACCGCACCCCGGCCGAGTCGCCGCTGATCCTGGACCTTGCGTGGGCACCGGGCGAGTCGCTGGTCGAGAGCCGCCACAGCGGGGACTTGGTCGGGGGCCGCATCGGCTGGGCCACCGACACCTTCTACCTCGGCTATGGTCTTCAGCGCGCGCGCGAAGGCTCCGCCGCCAGGCCCGTGCCCACGCCTGCCACGTCCAAGTACCAGGCCTTCAGCGCCTCGTACAAGTTCAACGAGCAGTTCCAGCTGACGGCCAACTTCGTTCGCAACACCTCGAACCTGGACGGCGTGCCGGCTGCCCGCATCACCTCGCTCGGCACCAGCTGGACGATTGCGACCACCACCACCTTGTTGGCCGAGGTCGCCCGGCGGGAACTGCACGACAGCCCGCGCGGCCAGATCGTGATGACCTTGGGTGCGGACTACTACCTCAGCAAGCGCACCGTGCTGTACGGCCGCGCACTGGGGCTGAACAACCGCGGTGGCTCGTCGGTCAGCATGGCGCAGGTGGCCATCACACCCGGCAGCGACGAAGACACCAAGGTGGTGGCCTTGGGCATGCGGCACAGCTTCTAGGCACCGTCCGAACCAGAGCAGTCCATGAAAGAAAGTCAAACCACGCCAGACGACGCCTTGCTGCACCAGGCCGAAGAGGCCGTGCTCTATGCCTATCCGGTGTACGAGATGTGCCGCATGCGCGCGCTGACCTCGCCGCAGCGACTGCCCGGCGGCGAAGCCCTGGCACCACCGCGGCGCTGGTGCAATCGCTTCATGCACGCCCGCCGGCTGATGCGGCCAGGCCAGAGCCGCGTGCCCACCCCCAATCACGACACGCTCTATTCCACCGCCTGGCTGGACCTGGCGGACGGCGCCTGGGTGCTGGACATGCCCGGCATGGCGGGCCGCTACCACGTGATGGGCTTGCTGGACATGTTCACCAACCCGTTTGCGCACCTCGGCCAGCGCCTCACCGGCAACCAGGCGCGCAGCTTCCTGATCACCGGGCCTGGCTGGCGTGGCGAGGTGCCGGCTGCCTTTCGTGGTCGCCACGAGCATGTGATCTCTCCGACACGCTGGGTCTGGCTGCTGGGCCGGATGCTGGTCGAGGAAGACGAGCGCGACCTGCCGGCGGCCCATGCGCTGCAGAACGCGATCCGTCTCTCCAGCCTGCCGGACTGGGAGGCCGGCCGGCCCAGCGAGGCCACGGCCTTCGACCCCGAATGCGACCCGAACGCTGCGCTGGATGCCACGCTGTTTGCGACCCAGGTCAACCGCGCGCTGCGTGACGACCCGCCGCCCGAGGACGATGCGTGGCTCAAGGCCGCACTGGCCAGTGCGGGCCTGGGCCCAGGCTGGCCGGTGCCGGAAGGCGAACAGCTCGCGTTGCTGCAGAAGGGGCTGGACCAGGCGCTGACGCGGCTGCGCACGCTGGAGAACGGCCGTCGCACCATGACCGGCTGGCTGCAGATGCCGCTGATCGGCAACACCTTTGCGCAGGACTATGAGTTCCGCGCGCTGGTCGCCTTGAAATACATCGGCATGCTCGAGAGCCGCGAGGCCACCTACTCGCTGGCACTGAACGATTCGCAGGGCCGGCCCCTCACCGGCAGCCACCGCTACCGCATGCGCTTCAAGCCAGGCACCTTGCCACGCGTCTATGCCTTCTGGTCGCTCACGCTTTACAGCAACGCCGATGGCATGCTGGTGCCCAACGTGCTGCACCGCCATGCGATTGGCGACCGCACGCCCGGCCTGCAGTACGACGCCGACGGTGGTCTGACACTGACACTCTCGCACGAGCCGCCGCAAGACCAGTTCGACATGCCCTCCGCGCGCGCCAACTGGCTGCCCGCGCCCGCCGATGGCTTCTACCTCTGCCTGAGGTTTTACCTGCCCAGCGACGCGGTGCTGGAGTCGCGCACGCCGCTGCCGCCACTGCAGCGCGAGGAGGGCATCGTCGCGGGGTGATAGGGTGCGGGCACGCGATGCGTCCCATGCCCTCCCACCCGATGCACCTGAAGTTCCGCTTTTCCCCCTGGCGCCTGGCTTTGCAGGTCTGGCCTTGCCTGCTCGCACCCGCCAGCCACGCTGCACCGGCCGATGACGCCGCCACGAGCTACCCCACGCGGCAGATCACATTGATCGTGCCCACCGCGGCGGCAGGCGGCACCGACACCGTGGCCCGGCTCTTCGCACCCGCGCTGGCGCAGCTGCTCAAGCAGCCGGTGTTGGTCGAGAACAAACCCGGCGCCAATGGCATCCTCGGCGCTGACGCGGTGGCCCATGCGCCCCCGGATGGTCACAAGCTGCTGTTCGCCTACGCCGCGGCCATGGTGGTCAACCCCAGCCTCTACCGCAAGCTGCCGTACGACACCTTGCGCGACTTCGTGCCCGTCGTGCAGATCGGCAGGGGAGGCAACCTGCTGCTGGTGCGCAGCGACATGCCGGTCAAGACGCTGCAGGACTTTGTTGCCTATGCCAAGGCCCGGCCTGGCCAGCTCAGCTACTGCTCCTGGGGCGCAGGCTCCGGCGGCCATCTCGCGATGGAAAGCCTCAGCAGGCAGGCCGGACTGCAGATGACGCATGTGCCCTACAAAGGCACCGCACCTTGCGTGCAGGACCTGCTGGGTGGCCAGGTCAACGCGGCATTTGCCGACACCACCTCCACGGTGGAACTCGTCAAGGCGGGCAAGCTGCGCCCGCTGGTCAACAGCGGCCCGGCCCGGCTGCCGCTGATGCCGGATGTGCCCACGATGAACGAAGCAGGCCACCCGTTCACCACCTATGCCTGGTACGGCCTTTTCGCTCCCGCCGGCACGCCGGACGCCATCGTGCACAAGCTCAACCGGGTCGTGAACCAGCTGATCCAGGATCCCGCCATCCGCCGGCGCATGAACGAGCTGAACACCAACGAGATGCAATCCAACACCCCGGAAGACTTCGCCGCCACCATCCGCCAAGACCTGAAGGACTGGGGCCAGTTGGTGCGGCAGACGGGGGTGGTGCTGGACTGAGGACGTGCGCTGATAGGGCCCCGCTGGGGTCGGCGCTGCCTTGTTGCTGCCGCACGATGAGAGCCTGGCGGAGCACGGCGTCGCCGCGCATCAGGCGCCCAGCAGCTCGGTCAGATGCAAAAAGCTGCGCGCATGAAGGTCGTTGCCGTCCTGCGGTGACACGTCCTTGATCTGCGACGCACCGAATTCGAGGGGGCGTTCGATGTAGGCCGTGCCCAGGCCGCAGGCGCGGGCGGCGGCGAGGTCGTCATGATGGGCTGCCACCAGCATGACCTGCGCGGGCTGAACGTCCAGCAGCCTGGCCACGCCCAGGTAGGTCGCGGGATCTGGCTTGTAGCGCTGGAAGGTTTCGGCGGAGAGCACGCAGTCCCAGGGCAGGCCGCCGCCGTGGCGGGCCAGGTCCACCAGCAGGCTGAGGTTGCCGTTCGACAGCGTGGTGAGGATGAAGCGCTGCTTCAGGCGCTGCAGGCCGGCCACCACGTCGGGCCACGGATCCAGCCTGTGCCACGCAAAGTTCAGTGCATGGCGCTGTTCTTCAGGCATGGCCTGGAGACCGAAGCGGGGCAGGATTTCGTCGAGGATCTGCCGGTGCAGGTCGTCGATGCGCGTCCAGCCTTGCTCACCGCGCATCACGCGTTGCATCGCCGGCCGGTAGCCCCCGCGCCAGGCCAGCGCAAAGGCATTGGCATCCACCGCCAGGCCCAGCGCTTCGACTTCGCGCACGATGCCGCCGTGCCAGTCGACCACCGTGCCGAAGACGTCGAAGGCGAGGACTTTGGGTTGGGAGAAGGGTGTCATGTCTCGGGTCCCGGAATGCGCTCGGCGCTGCACATTGCACAGTACCTGGCTTGCGGTGTGCGCAGAGGCTTTCCGCAGGCATGGCAAGGTGGTCCGTAGATGCTGAGCCGATGATGGAAGAGCGCGTTGGGGTTGGTTTCCTCAAAGCCGGTGATCTGCGAATAGGCGGCGAGGGCTTGCTGGCCGAAACCCTTCTCCTGGGCTTCCGCCAGCGAGCATTGATGTGTCTCTCGGTATCGCTTGATCTGCTCGAACGCATTCGTCAGATGAGGTGACACCGAGTTCCACTCCGCCTCCGTGAGCATCGGGATTTCCATTCTGCAGCGCCAACAGTAGATGGTCGAGGGCATGGCGTGGTAGTCGATGCGCGGAGCATCGCTGGGTGCTTCAAGTCTGGAGGCCGACATCTTGCCCGACGCCTTCAACTCAGCGGGATGCGTCTGCGGAAATCGCTGTCGGCGGCTTGCCGGTCTGCCGGTTCTCAGTGTTGAGGACGGGTATAGAGCGGGAGCGAGGATGCTCCCGCGGAAGCTGCGGGTTTGCCGGGCTGCGCTGCTTCAACCCTTGTTCGTCGCCAGCTTCTCGCCCAACTCGGCGTCTATGGCCTTGGCGGCTTGGTAGGCAGGACGTTCGCTCAAGCCCGCCGTGTAGGCCTCGAACTCGGGCCGCTTGGGAATGCCATTGAAGGCCATGCCCCACATCACATGGGAGCCGACGTACACGTCTGCCGCGCTGAAACGGTCACCGGCAATGTAGCGCTTGCCCTTGAGCGCCCGCGCCAAGGTGTCCAGCGTGTGTTCGTAGGTGCCATAGCCCACCATGCGTTGCTGTTCGGGGCTGATGTCTACCTTCAGCGACTGGTTGGTCACGGCGGCTTCCAGCGGGCCGGCGGCGAAGAACAGCCAGCGGTAGTAGTCGGCACGGTCCGGGTTGGCTGGCGCCAGGCCGGATTCGGGAAATGCATCCGCCAGGTAGGCGCAAATGGCGGCGCATTCGGTCACGACCTGGCCGCGGTGCACGACGGTGGGCACCTTGCCCATCGGGTTCAGCGCGAGGTAGCTGGCGTCCTTCATCGCCGGGCCGAAGCCCAGCACCTGTTGCCGGTAGGGCGTGCCGACTTCCTCCAGCATCCAGCGAACGATGCCGCCACGGGACCAGGGGTGGGTGTAGAAGACCAGTTCCGTGTCGGTTGATTCGGTCAATGCCATGGCGTTCCTCCTTGGGTGGGTGGTGCGAGCCTGCATTGTTGGCCTCGGCCAGCGGCGCGTTCAAGGCCCTTCTGCTGCAGGCGTTCCCTGGTGATACAGCAGTTGCCAGCCCTGCTGCGTGCGCCGCCAGACGGACGAGCGATGTGTGGCGTTGACCAGCGTGTCGCCAGTCGCGCGGTGGGCCGACTGGTAGGTGAGCAAGGCCGTGTCCGGGCCCAGGGGCGTGACCGCGTGGCCCCAGGCCAGCACGTCCGGCCAGTGGGCCTGGCCGGCGAGGAACTGCAGCACCGTCTCGCGGGTGTATGGGCGGCCGGAGCGGCCCACTTCGTGGAAGTCGGCATGCAGCAGTTCTTCCAGACGCGATGGTGAGCAGCGTGCGCCTGGGTGATGCAGCTCGGCTTCCAGGGCCTGCAGTGTGGCGCGCAGCGCGGCGTGAGGGGATGCCGATGCGCCAGCGTCCACCGGCGCAAAGCGCGCCTGGCTGCGGCCCTCACTGGTGATCTCCCCGGTGAACATCTCGAACGGGCGCACCCACCAGCCGGTCTGGTTGTAGAGCGGCCGGTAGACCACGAACGCTTCCAGGCTCTCGCTGTGGCGGGCCACGCCGACCACCTCGTATTCGCCGCCCTTGTAGTGGCGGTAGCGGCCCAGTTGAAGCTGGGGCAGGGCGGGCAGGGCTTCGGATTCGCTCATGCAGGTCTTCTGGTTTTCGGCTGGGATCGGCAGGGTAGCCCAGCCAGGGGTGTCGCTTCGCAGTCACCAAGCGCGTGAAATACTCGCGGCCATTTTTAACGATGCATGACGCCTGACGAAGCCGCGTGAACGCCGCGCGCTGTTCCTCGTCAAGATGTCCGTCCTTCCCCGGTCCTGCCTTGCCTTACGCCATGAATCGCCGTCACGTTCTCTGCCATCTCGCCGCCCTGTCCGGTGCCGCCAGCCTGCCCGCGCTGGCCGATGGCGCGCCCATCCTGCTGGGACAGTCCGCCCCATTCAGCGGGCCTGCCAGCGAGCTCGGCCTGGCGTTCCGGCAGGGGGCGATGCTGGTGTTCGACCAGGTGAACGCGCGCGGCGGCATTGGTGGGCGCAAGATCGAGTTGCGCAGCATGGACGACGGTTACGAGCCCGAGCGCTGTGCGGCCAACACCCGGTCGCTGATCGGCGCAGGCGTCACTGCGCTGTTCGGCTATGTCGGCACGCCCACCTCGCTCGCCGCGCTGCCCTTGTTCACGGCGGCCAAAGTGCCGTTTGTGGCGCCCTACACCGGCGCCGAGGCGCTGCGCACGCCGTTCAACCGCTACGTGTTCAACGTGCGGGCGTCCTACTTCGACGAGGCCGCCGAGATCGTCAAGCAGATCACCGCAGTGGGCATCAAGCGGGTGGCCGTGTTCTACCAGGACGACAGCTACGGTCAGTCCGGCCTGCAGGGCGTGCAGGCGGCGCTCAAGCCGCTGGGCCTGGCGCCGGTGTCGCTGGGCACGGTGGAGCGCAACTCCACCGACGTGGCCGCCGCGGTGAAGAGCGTGGTGGCCGGCTCGCCCGAGTGCGTGATCCAGATCAGCGCCTACAAGTCCTGCGCGGCCTTCATCCGTGCGGCCAGGCTGGCCGGCTTTGGCGGCAATTTCTACAACCTCTCGTTTGTCGGCACGCAGGCACTGGCCGACGAGTTGGGCTCGGCCGCGAAGGGCGTGATCGTCTCGCAGGTCATGCCTTTCCCGTTCTCGACCCGCACGCCGGTGGCGGGTGAATACCTCGACCGGCTCAAGGCCTCCCACCTGCCGGGCAAGGACCCGAGCTACAGCGGCATGGAAGGGTATGTCGCTGCGCGAACAATGGTCGAGGGCCTGCGCCGCGCGGGCAATACCATCCATGCCGAGAGCCTGGTGGCCGGCCTCGAATCGCTGCACGACTTCGACCTGGGCGGCTTCTTCGTCAACTTCTCGGCCCAGCGCCACAATGGCTCGAAGTTCGTCGACATGACGATCCTGACCGAGGACGGCCGCGTGCGGCACTGACCCAAGCGGGTGCCTGAATTGAGGGCCGTGTCAGGCAGCGCACGGGATGGGCCGCCACAATGGCCGCCGTGTCCCATTTGCCAACCTGCCGTACCGGTGCCGACACCTGCTTCGCGAGCCGCATCGCCGCTCACCTGCTGGCATGCTGCCTCGCCATTGGCCTGATCGCGCCCTGTGCAGCGCTGGAGCCTGACCGCCGGCTCGGCCAGCTGCAGCACAGCGCCTGGTTTGCGCGCGATGGCGCGCCGACCGAGATCGTCGGCATCACGCAGACGCCTGACGGTTTCCTCTGGCTGGGCACGACCAGTGGCCTGTTCCGTTTCGACGGGCTGAAGTTCGAGCGGGTCGACCTGTTCCCCGCCGGGAGCAGCCTGGGCCATGCCCAGAACATCAGCACCCTGACGCTGGCACCTGACGGCAGCCTGTGGATCGGCTTCAGGCTGGGCGGCGTGCTGCGCTGGGACGCTGCACCTGCGGCTTCGTCCGCCAGCGCACACTGGTACGGCACCGAAGCCGGCTTGCCAAACGGCACGGTCTTCCACCTGCTGCAGGACCGCGACGGCCAGGTCTGGGCGGCCACGGCGCTGGGCCTTTTTGCACTGCAGGCCGATGGCCGCTGGTCCGAGGTAGGCCCAGCACAAGGGCTGGACGGCCACTTCTACCAATACCTGATGCAGGACGCTGGCGGCACCCTGTGGCTGAACGGGCCCAACGGCCGCTGGGACCTGCGCCGGCCGGGCGCGTCGCGTTTCGAACGCGCCGTCGGCATGGACCAGGTGAATGACATGTCGATCGACCGCGAGGGCCGCCGCTGGCTGTGGGATCGCGACGACCGGCTGCGGCTGGCCGATGGCGCCGCGGCGCCACGGCTGCCGGTACGGTCCATCGGCCATCACGGTGGCGGCCTGCGCGCCGACCGTGATGGCGGCATCTGGCTGTTCCTGTCCGATGGCGGCATGCTGCGCCTGGCCAGGCCCGAGGATCCTGCCTCCGGCTTCGAGCATTTCGATGCGCAGGACGGCCTGTCCGGCGACCGCGTCACGGCCTCTTTCGTGGACCGTGACGGCAACCTGTGGGTGGGCACCGCCAAGGGACTGGACCGCTTCCGCCCGGCGCGCGCGGTGCCGGCACCTCTGGCTCACGGCTTGGAGGTGGGTGTGATGGCGCCACTGGACGACGGTTCGGTGGTGACCGGCTCGATCGGCCAGCCGCCGGCACGGCTGTGGCCAACGGGTGCTTTCGAGGCCTTGCCGGGCGACTACCGGCCCGGCGAGACCATGTTCGGCGCAGCGGTGCGGGCACCTGACGGTACAGCCTGGGTCGGCGGCATTCCGGACCTGTGGCACCTGGTGGACGGCCGCATGCAGCGTGTGGCCGCGCCGGCCGACATCGCGCCGAAGAACCCGGTGCAGATCCTGGCGGCAGACGCGCAAGGCG
>NZ_VIDT01000719.1 GCF_006519715.1 Ideonella azotifigens | reverse complement strand
CGGGTGGCAGGCCCAGGTCCAGCAGCACCAGGTCGAAACGCTCTGTGGAGAGTGCCGCGCGGGCCGCGGCCACGTCGCGCACCCAGTCAACCGCAAAGCCTTCCGGGCGCAGCGCGGCCCGCAGGCTGTCGCCAATCATGCGGTCGTCTTCCACCAGCAGCAGGCGCATCGACTCGGTTTCTACGGGTTTGCCAGGACTCGCGGAGCATAGCGCGCCAGCGCCGCATCGACAGCGACAAGAACGCCGGCTGCCCGGACAATCGCCGGGCGCCTCATGTGTCCTGATGCGCATTGCCCCAGGAGTCGACTCCCGTGAAACGTTTCATCTGCCTTGTCGCCGCGCTGTTGCTGGTTGCCTGCGCGCAGACCCCATCTGTGCCATCGCCAGCGGATTTCCCGCCGGAGGCCGCGCCGCAGGCCATGGCCTGCCCCAAGGAACTGGCGGCCGGCACGCGCTGCCTGCAGGGCCGCGACAGCGCCGGTGCCGTCTACATCATCGTGATGCCGCCGGACTGGAACGGCACGCTGGTGCTGCATGCACACGGCGGCCCGCTGCTGGGCACGCCCACGCTCAAGCGCGTGGAGGAAGACCTGGACCGCTGGTCCGTGGTGCCGCGAGCCGGCTACGCCTGGGCGGCCTCCAGCTTCCACCAGGGCGGCGTGGCGGTGCGTGCTGCGGCCGAAGACACCGAGCGGCTGCGCCACATCTTCCTGCAGCACGTCGTCACGCCGAAGCTCACGCTGCTGCACGGCCAGTCCTGGGGCGCCAGCGTGGCCGCCAAGGCGGCCGAGACCTACACCGCGGGCCGGCCGTACGACGCGGTGCTGCTGACCAGCGGTGTGCTGGCCGGCGGCAGCAAGGCCTACGACATCCGACTGGACCTGCGCGCGGTCTACCAGGCGCTGTGCGGCAACCATCCGCGCCCGGACGAGCCGCAGTACCCGTTGTGGATGGGCCTGCCCGAAGGCGCGAAGATGACCCGAACCGACCTCGCTGCACGGGCCGACGAATGCCTGGGCCTGGTGCACCCCGCTGCCCAGCGCAGCCCCGCGCAGGCCGAGCGCCTGAAAACGCTCACCACCGTGCTGCGCCTGCCCGAATCGGCCATCCTGCCGCACCTGACCTGGGCCACCTTCCACTTCCAGGACATCGCGCAGCGTTACGGCAGGAGTGTGTTCGGCAACCTCGGCGTGCGTTACCAGGGCTCGGCCGACGACGACGCGCTGAACGCCCGCGTGGCACGCTACGCGCCAGACCCAACCGCGCTCGCCGCCTTCTCGCAGGCCGCCGACCTGGGGGGCCGCATTCCGGTGCCGGTGCTCACCGTGCACGGCGTGCACGACCTGACGGCCTTCGTCGAGATGGACAACAGCTTTGCCGCCACCATGGCCAAGGCCGGCCACGCCGACACGCTGGTGCAGACCTTCTCCGACGACAGCTCGCACAGCTACCTCAGCGACGCGACCTACGTCGCGCTGCTGGGCCAGCTGCAGGGCTGGGTGACGCAGCAGCGCAAGCCTTCGCCGGTGTCGGTCAGCGCCGCCTGCGTGCAAGCCCAGGCGAGCTTCCCGTCCACCTGCCGCTTTCTGCCGGATTTCCGTCCGGCGCCGCTGGCTACGCGTGTTGCGCCGCGTGAATAGACCAGCGCTGAACCACGGCTCGGCGCCGGCCGTGCACCCGCCAAGTCCGCCGATCATGCTGGCCGCTTCTGCGATGGCGACGAAGCAGCACAGGCATCCGCAGGTATGGGTTGCGGGGGCTGACCGAGGAAGGAGGGTTGGCTGGCAAGTTGAGGCAGACTGGCATTCCCAGTTCCGAGTCCATCGCCTTTCCTCACCATGAAGCTGCCTCACATCCGCATTTGCTGGATTTGCACCTTTCCATTGGCCTTGGCGATGACCGGGTGCAACAACATTGCTGCCCAAAAGGCAGAACTCGTGCAGCAGGCGCCGCCTTGCTGTGCGGGCCTGAGCGCTCAAGCGGCAACGCCCTGGCAGCCGCGGCCCTTTTCGGTCCAGATTCCGGAGCACGGGCCGGTGCTTGCTTTTTCGACCGGCAACAGCCGGTATGCGATCGTGGATTTGGCTGGTTCAGGCAAGCCACCCCAGCATCTCGCCTTGGCGTCCGGCGCCTGGCCACAGAGCCTGCTGGGCACCGGTCGATGGGCACCGGTGTTTTTTCCAGCGGCGACCTTCGCTGACGCGCAATGGCGGGTTCTGGTCACGCTCGACAACACTGAACAAAGCCCCGGCAGCTGTGCCGCAGGAGCCTCTTGCAGTACCAGGACACTGGATGTGGCTGTGCCAATCGAGGCCCGCTATCTGGTGATTCACACGCCCGGACGGCTTGTCGGCGCCACGGAGGGCGGTCGGCCAACGGGTGGTGTGGCTGCGTCGAGTATTTACCGAATCAACGGTGCTTTTGTGTCGGTGGGCGGAGGCTTGACCACAGAGCGCACGGTGGGCATGTCCTACGGTAGCGTGGAGGTCCTGCCGGTGGAGTTCCCCAACCCCCCTTAAGCCGTTCTTCAGGCAGGCGTCTTCAGCCCGCTGCGGCCTGGTCCACCCAGGGCTGCAGCGCCTGCACCGCCGCCGCTTCCAGCACCCGGCCCAGCACCAG
>NZ_VIDT01000718.1 GCF_006519715.1 Ideonella azotifigens | reverse complement strand
GGCGGTGAAGTCTGCGCTCACATCCGATCCGGCCAGCGCGCGCATCACCAGTGCCTCGCGCGCGCCCGGCGGTGGCGAATTCAGCTCCAGGTGGTACTGGTAGCGGCGGCGGAAGGCCGGGTCGATCTGCTCGATGCGGTTGGTCACCCAGATCACCGGCACCGGGTTGCTCTCCAGTACCTGGTTGACCCAGGCCTTGCCGGAGACGCTGGCGCTCGCGCTGTCCCCCGCGTCCAGCCTGGCCAGCAGCTGCGCGGTGTCGCCATGCAGCGGCGGGAACACGTCTTCCACCTCGTCGAACAGCAGCGCGACCTGCGCGTGGCCCTTCAGGAAGGCCTGGCTGATCTGCAGCGAGCGGTAGCGGTCCCGGCCTGAGAGTGCGTTGCCGTCGCGGTCTGCATGCTCCACCTCGTACAGCGCCAGCCCGGCAGCCTGGGCGCAAACCTTGGCCAGCTCGGTCTTGCCGGTGCCGGGTGGCCCGTAGAGCAGGATGTTGACGCCCACCGCGTGCTGCGCCACCGCCTCGCGCAGCAGCCCGGCCAGCACCTGCACGTCGTCGGCCACGAAGGAGAAGTCGGCCGGCTTCAGTTCGGTGGCGCGGGCCGGGCGGGTGAAGACGGCCATCAGGTCGTCCGGCCCGCGGTATTCGCGCATCAGCACCGTGGGAAGCTGTTCGCTGACCTTCATCAGGTCCGCCAGGTCGGTCACGTTGTGTTCGGAAATCAGGTTCTCGACCATGCCGATGCGCTCCAGCCGCGAGCCGGCGCGCAGCGCCTCGGCGACTTCGCGTGCGTCCACGCCGGCCACGCGCGCCAGCGCCGCGTGCGCCTCCTGCGCGCTGGAGACCTTGAATTCCAGCAGCAGCCCGCGCAGCTCGCGCTGGTAGCGTGCCAGCGTGCCGTACAGCAGCAGCGCGCGCTCGGCCGGGTTCAGCTGCAGCAGTTGGCCCAGAGCGGCAATGTTCTGCTGCACCAGGGTCGAGTGCTTCTGCAGGTCGCGCGCCAGCCAGTCGGCGGTGGCGCTGAGCACGGCCATCAGGTCCTTGGGCGTGTCCTTGAGGTAGTCGTCCAGGTAGAAGAACAGCGTGCCTTCTTCGTACGGGCCATTCCAGGCGCCGTGGCGGGCCAGGAAGGTGGCGTCGTCCAGCCGCTCGTGGCCCAGCCAGGGGCCTTGTGGCAGGCCGCGGCGCTGCAGGAAGCGGCGCAGCCTGTGCAGCACCGCCTGGGGCCAGACCAGGTGGCGACCGGTCAGGCTCAGCAGCGCGCTCCAGTCGCGCCGCAGCGGGAAGCGGCTGACCTGGGCCAGCGTGAGCGCGAGCACGAAATGCGAGCACATGCGGTCCAGCACCGGCGCCTGGCTCAGGCCTGGCGACAGCAGCAGCTGGGATTCCGGCACACGTTCGACCATGGATTGCCTCGCAGCAACGGGCCATGCGGCCCGGCGAGGCCGATCTTGGCGCAGCCGTGAGGGGTCGGCAAGCCCCGGGCGGCCTGCCTTCAGCTCGGCAAGATGGCGTCAGTGCAGCGCCATCGGCTGCTGGGCCAGGCCGGCGTAGGTCGCGACAAAGGCTTCCAGCGTGTCCTCGTCGGCCTCTTCCTGCACCAGTGCCTGGGCGCGGGCGCGGAAACCACGGGCCAGTTCACCGTCGAGGAAGATGCCCTTGCGGGCCGCTTTGTCGACGATCTCGTAGCCGCTGGTGCCGCTGTCGGAAGGCTCACCCGCCTGGGTGCCGCTCGCCAGCTCGGCCACGTCGATCTCCAGCACGGCAAAGCTGTCGGAGTTGTAAAGCATGTGCATCAAGGCGCTCCAGTGGGGGTCTTGCCCTGCAGATGCCGGCCCGCCGGCCGAATTCAAGGGCTGGTGCTGTGGCCGGGCGGCGGCGCCGAGGCGGAAGTCTCGGCTGGCGGCGGCAGGCCGTCCAGCAGCGTCAGCGTCAGGCTGTTCTCTCCCGGCACAGTGGTGAAGCGCAGCTGGGCCGGCAACATGTCGCGTTCGCGCGCCAGCCAGACCTCGATGCGCTGGTCATACGGCCGCTGCGGCTCGCGCACCAGCCGCCAGGCGGGCAGCGGGTGGGCCTGGTTCGGCAACTGCAGCGGCGGGCCGGCCTGCACCTCGAACTGCCAGAAGTCCAGGTCGCCGCGCACCGTGGCCACCGGCAGCGTGACCAGCGTGCCCACGCCCACTCCCAGCCCGTCGCTCCCCGCGAGCGCCTGCACGATCATCGGCAGCTGCAGCAGCCAGCTGGCCCTGTCCTGCGTGCCTGGCATCAGGCGCTGCATGCCGCTGGGGCCGGAGAAGCTGATCAGCTGCTTCTCGCGCTGGAAGTTCACCGCATGCTGGTCCTTGCCGCGCTTGCGCTCGACCATGCGCACCGGCAGCAAGCCCTGGTCACCCAGCTCGCCGCTGCTCTGCCAGTCCTGCTCGCCTCGCCCGCCTGGCAGGCTGACCTGCCAGTGCAGCGTGTAATGCTCGCCCTGTGCATCGGGCTGCCACAGCAGCTCGGCCTGGCCGGGTTGGCCGTCGTTGCGCTGCGCGCTGTAGCGCAGTTGCAGAGGCTGCGGCAGCGTGAGCGTCGGCAGTTCCGGCATCAGCCCGCCGATGTCCGGCAGGCCGGGTTCCGC
>NZ_VIDT01000717.1 GCF_006519715.1 Ideonella azotifigens | reverse complement strand
CCCGCCGGTGCGGGCCGATGCCCCGGCCGATGCCGATGGATGGCTGCTGAAGGACGCGCGCGCCTGTGGCGGCTGGCACATCCGCCATGCGCACACGGCCCGCGACGGCGCATCGGTGAGCGCCTGGCACTACTTCCAGCGCGCAATGCCGGGTGTCCCGATGTCGGCGACCTTCATCGCCAACGGCGACCGGGCGAGCTTGCTGGGCCTCAACGAACTGATCGTGCGACCCTTCGGCGCGCACCCGCATGTGTATTGCGGCTGCGTCGGGCCGGTGGCCGTGCCTGCAGGCCTGGCGCAACGCATCGATGAGGTGGTGCAGTTGCTCACGGCGGCGTTCGGCCTGCGCGGCTGGTGCAGCCTTGATTTCATCCGCGGCGGCGACGACAGCATCGGCGTGCTGGAGGTGAACCCTCGACCGCCAGCCAGCCTGTCGCTGTACGCGCAGCCTGGCCTGATCGACGCGCAACTGCGCGCCTGCCTGCAGGCCGAGTTGCCGCCGCCGGCGGCGTTTGCACCTCGGCACATCGGCGGCAGCGAGATCGTCTATGCCCGACATCCGTTGACGATCGATGAACCTGGCGCGCAGTATCTTGCCGGCCGGCCCGATGTGCACGACCTGCCGCTCGCAGGCGCATGCTTCGATGCCGGCGACCCGATCTGCAGCTTGAGTGCGGCAGGTGACACTGCCGAGCACGTCCGAGCCTTGCTTTTTGCAGCGCGCGATGCCGTGATGCACACCCTGGAGAAATCGTCATGACCGATGCCCGTCCACCGCTGGCGACCTTGTCGCTGAGTGTCAACGACCTGACACGTCCGCTGGTCGAACGACTGCTGGCCAGTGCTGACGCGCTCGAGCTGAGCGTGGCGCGCCTCGATGGTGGCACCTGCATCGTCGATGCAGGGATCAAGACCCGCGGCAGTGTCACGGCCGGGCTGCTGATCGGCGAGATCTGCATGGGCGGGCTCGGTCAGGTTGGCCTGCGCAGCGGCGCGGCTGACGGGTGGCCGACCTGGGTCGAGGTGCGCAGTTCGCAGCCGGTGCTCGCCTGCCTGGCCAGCCAGTACGCCGGCTGGAGCCTGGCGGCGAGCAAGGAGCAAACGGGCGGCAAGAAATTCTTCTCGCTCGGCTCCGGCCCTGCACGCGCACTCGCCGCCAAGGAGGCCTTGTTTGCCGAACTCGGGTACCGCGACCAGGCAGACACCGGCGTGCTCGTGCTGGAGGTCGATCGGCCGCCTCCCCAGGTCGTGATCGACAAGCTGCTGCGCGACTGCAAGCTGCAGGCCGACGCGCTGACCCTGATCCTGACCCCGACGACCAGCCTGGCAGGCACCACGCAGGTGGTTGCGCGCGTGCTCGAGGTTGCGCTGCACAAGGCCCACGAACTCGGCTACGCGCTTGGCAACATCGTCGAAGGTGTCGCCACCGCGCCGCTGCCGGCGCCCAGCCCCGACGGCGTTGTCGCGATGGGACGCACCAACGATGCGATCCTGTACGGGGGCCGCGTCCACCTCAGCGTGCGCGGCGACGACGCTGCGGCGCGCCAGCTCGCGCTGCAACTGCCGTCACGCAACTCGCGCGACTACGGGCGTTCGTTCGCCGACATTTTCAAGGAGGTCGAGTACGACTTCTACAAGATCGACGGCGCGCTGTTCGCACCGGCCGAGGTGTGGGTCAGCAACCTCGACAGCGGCAACACCTGGCATGCCGGCGCGTTGAACATGGCGCTGCTGCAAGGCCTTTGGCTGCAGGAGGCCTGAGAGCGCCTCTTCGTTTTCTCGAGGCTGAGCTGACGGACCGATGAAGGAAAAAGCATGGCTCGCATCGCGATCATGACTGACGAGACGGGCTGGCACACGCGGCAGTTGCAGGCAGCGTTGCGTGCGCGCGGCGCGAGTGGGCGCTGCGTCGACCTGGCCGATTGCCACATTGACACGGCGCAGGCCTGGCACGGTCTGGTGATCCCCGGCTTTGGCCGCGACCTGCCCGATGCGGCGCTGGTGCGTGGCATCGCCGGCGGCAGCTTCGAGCAGGTCACCAAGCGGCTCGGCGTGCTGCATGCGCTGCGCGAACTCGGCGTGCCGGTCTACAACGACGCGCGGGCGATCGAGCGCAGCGTCGACAAGTCCATGACCAGCCTGCTGCTGCATGCGGCGGACATCCCGACCCCACCGACCTGGGCAACCGAGTCGCTGGCCCAGGCCCGGCGCATCGCGATGCGCGAGGGCGCTGCCGGCCACGCGCTGGTGCTCAAGCCGCTGTTCGGCTCGCAAGGCAAGGGCTTGCAGCTCGTCGGCGATGTCGAGGGCGTTCACCATCCGGTTCCCGAACTCGACGAGGCCTACGGTTCGCTGGCCTACCTGCAGCGCTTTGTGCCGGCCACGATCGACCCCGGGTTCGACTGGCGAGTCCTCGTGGTCGGCGCGCGCGCGGTGACTGCGATGCGTCGGGTCAGCGAGGGATGGATCCACAACGTCGCGCAAGGCGCGCGTTGCGAACCCGCCGAATTGACACCGGCGCTGGCCGCGCTGGCGGAAGGCGCCGCGGCAGCGCTGGAGATGGACTACGCCGGGGTGGACATGATCCCTTGCGCCGGCGGCGGCATCCAGGTGCTGGAGGTCA
>NZ_VIDT01000716.1 GCF_006519715.1 Ideonella azotifigens | reverse complement strand
AAGGCCGGTGCCGGCTCGATGTCGCTCGATGCGATTTCCAGCACTTCGTTGACCGCGTCGACCACCACGCCGATGACCTGGCGTTCCAGCCGGCCATCGTTGTCGACCTCGGTCTCGACGATGACGATGCAGGTGCGCTTGGTGACATCGCTGGACTTGCGGCCGAAGCGCGCCAGCGGGTCCATCACCGGCACCACCGCGCCGCGCAGGTTGATCACGCCGCGCACGCAGGCCGGCATCATCGGGACCTCGGTCAGGCTGTGGTACTCGATGATCTCCTTGATCGCCAGGATGCCGATCGCGAAGACCTCGCCGGCCAGCATGAAGGTCAGGTACTGGCCAGGCTCGGCAGTTGAGGATGCGGGCGCGGCGAGGGCGGCGGAAGAGGTGTGGGGAACCAGTGCGCTCATGGGGATGTCCTGTGGGCTTGAGGGCTGCTGATCACTCAAAAGCGGGCGAACTGCGATTCGTCGATGCTGTCGGCTGTGGCCAAGGCGACCGGGCGTGCAACTGGCGGTCGCACACCACTGGCCTGGGCTGCACGGCCGCTGCTGCGCGCTGCTGGCTTGCCACTCGGGCGAATCGGGGCTGGAGGCAGGCGGCGCTGGCCGCCGCCGCTCAGCTTGAAGAAGGCCATGGTCTGCTGCAGCTGCTCGGCCTGGCTGCTCATTTCTTCTGCCGTGGCAGCCAGCTCTTCGGAGCTGGAAGCGTTCTGCTGCGTGGTCTGGCTGAGCTGGGTCACGGCGCCGTTGATCTGGCCCACGCCGGAAGACTGCTCTTCCGATGCGGCGGTGATCTCCTGCACCAGGTCCGAGGTGCGGCGGATGTTGGGCACGATCTGGCTCAGCAAGCTGCCGGCGCGCTCGGCCAGCTCGACGCTGGAAGACGCCACGGTGCCAATCTCCTGCGCCGCGATCTGGCTGCGCTCCGCAAGCTTGCGCACTTCGGCTGCAACCACCGCGAAGCCCTTGCCATGCTCGCCGGCGCGGGCCGCTTCAATGGCCGCGTTCAGCGCCAGCAGGTTGGTCTGGTAGGCGATGTCGTCGATGATCACGATCTTCTGCGCGATCTGCTTCATCGCCGCCACCGTGGCCTTGACCGCTTCGCCGCCTTCGGCCGCTTCGGTCGCGGCCTTGGAGGCCATGCCGTCGGTGACCTTGGCGTTTTCGGTGTTCTGCGAGATGGAAGCCGTCATCTGCTCCATCGAGGCGCTGGTTTCCTCGACACCGGCGGCCTGCTCGCTGGCGGCTTGCGACAGCGACTGCGCGGTGGCGCTCACCTCTTCCGAAGCACCGGCCAGCGACTCTGCGCTGGCATTGACTTCTGCCACCACCTCGGCCATCTTGACCACGGTGGCATTCACATAGCGCGTCAGCTCGGCGTAGACACCGGGGTACTCGGCCTCGATCTGCTGGGTCAGATCGCCGTTGGCCATCGCGCGCATCACCCGCGACACGTCATCGATGCTGCCGCTTGTGGTGCTCGCCATGTCGTTGACGTAAGACTTCATGCGGCCATAGGCGCCGTCGTAGTCCTTGTCGATGTTTTGGCTCAAGTCACCCTTGGCAATCGCGGCCATCACGCGGACGACGTCGTCGATGCTGCTGCCGGTGGTGCTCATCAAGCTGTTCAGGCCCAGCGCGATGTCCTTCTGAAAGCCTTGAAGTCCATCCAGGCTCATGCGTTCTTCAAAACTACCCCGGTTGGCCGCCTCGACCATGCGGCGCTGGCTGTCGACAACCTGCTTGAGCTTGTCCACCATGCTCTTGATCGCGAGCACCGCACTGCCACCGTCATTCGGCCGCGTCACCACGTCCATCGTCAGATCTCCTGCCGCGACCTTGCTGGCAATCTCGGCCACATAGGCCGGCTCGCCGCCCAGAACCTTGCTCAGGTTGCGCACGATGAGTGTCGCGATCACGGCGGCAAGCGCCATGGCGAGGGCGGACAGGCCGATGACGGTCGTGCGGGTGCTGTCGTAGGTTGCGGCGGATGCCTTGACGGCGTCCTCCATCAGCGAGGACTGGAACGCGCCCATGGCCTCCAGGGCTTCCCAATACGCGGTATTGGCGGGGCCGAAGCTGCTTTTGAGGTAGGTGACCGCGGCCTTGCGGTCGGTGCTCATCAGTTCATAGAGCTTGCTGTAGTGCTCTCCGAGCGCGTCACTCTTGACCCGGATCGCGTCGAACAGCTGGCGTCCCTTCGGGGTGTTGATCATGCCGTCGAGCTTGCTGAGCGAGGTCTTGATTTCGTCGGTGTTGACGCCGACCGCCTTCTTGTAGGTGGCCATCTCCGTGTCATCGCTGCTCAGCAGCATGTTGCGCAGCAGCCGGCCGTTGTCCAGCGTGTTCTTGATCGAGTCGTTGACCAGCATCACTTTGGGATAGCGGTCGTTCGTGATCTGGGTGGTGAGATCCTGCATGCCGCCCATCTTCACGATGGCGGTCAACGACAGGACCAGCATCAAGGCCACCACCGTGCAGAAGCCCAGTGCCAGGCGGGTTGAAATCTTCATTTGGTTGAACAAGGTAGCTCCCAAGGGGGTAATTGGCCGTCAGTTCGAGGCACTGAAAAGCGATTCAGTCAGCCCGAGACATGCTGGAACTCGGTACGAGGCAATCTGGC
>NZ_VIDT01000715.1 GCF_006519715.1 Ideonella azotifigens | reverse complement strand
CAGCCGGTTCGCGGGAATACCGCGAACCACCCGCCAAGCGGGTGCGCGGCCGCTTGGGAGCGGCCCGGCGCTGGCCGCGCCACGACAGGTCTTCACTTCCGCTCACCTGCCGGCAATGCAGCGTGCATTGCCGGGTGTCCAGCGCTGAAGACTTCTCGCCCGCCTGCGCTTGTCCGCGCTCAAGCCGGGGACACTGGTGGCGCGCACAATTCGCATTGGCTCCAGGCGGCCTCGCTGCCCTGGACAAGTCCTGTCAACGCCGCCTCGGCCGCAGGCGTTCTGTTCCGCTCAACACACTCGATACATCATGCAACGCCTTGCTTCCCGCCTGATCCTCGCCACGATGGTGGCCACACTGGCCGCCTGCGCCACCTCCAGCCCTGACGTCGTTCAGCGCGGCGACGCGCAGCGCATGTCCACCGTGCAGGACGGCACCATCCTCAGCCTGCGACCGGTGACCATCGATGGCAGCCAAAGCGGCCTGGGCGGCGCCGCCGGTGCCGTCGTGGGTGGCGTGGCCGGCTCTGGCGTTGGCGGCTCGCGCGAATCGGCCATCGTCGGCGTGATCGGTGCGGTGGCCGGTGCGGCCATCGGCAATGCCGTCGAGCGCTCCTCCACCAAGGAAGAGGGTGTGGAGTTGCTGATCCAGCTGCGCAACGGCGACCGCCGCGCCATCGTGCAGGCCAAGGGCAACGAGAACCTGCAGGCTGGCGATGCGGTGGTCATCGTCACCACCGGCGGCAAGGTGCGCGTGACCAAGGCGCCGCCAGTCGTCAACTGAGCATCTGAATCAACGACAAAAAGGCCGGTCCGCTTCGCAGCGGGGCCGGCCTTTTTCATGGGCGTGGGCGTCCTCCCCTCAAGGGCCAAGGAAACGTCCCTCGGGGGGCGGGCCGGGCACAGCCCGGTCCTGGGGGCTCACAGGACTTCAGTTCAGCGGCGTCTTGTCCTTGAGCGCCAGCTTCTGGTCCAGCTTGACCTGCAGGAACTCGGTGATGTCCGGCACGCCGGCGGTCTTGCTGCTGCCCGGGTAGTTGTTGTCGTTGATGATCAGCAGCGTGCTGGCGTCCAGCACCAGCACGTCTTCGATCGTCACCCATGGGAAGGTGAAGGTCTGGCTGCTGTCCTGGTTCAGGTCGTGCGGGTCGGCCAGGTTCATCAGGTCGGCGATCTCGGTCTTCTGCACATTGCCGTCGGCGTCGACCACGTTCAGGTCGATCAGGAACACGCGCTTGAAGCGCGGGTCCTGCGTGCCGTTGCGCTCCAGCACGATGAACTGGTGGGCGTTGACCGCCGTCATGTCGCCGATGTTGGTGCCGGCGTCGTCGAGCTTGTAGTGCCACTGGCGGCCGGTGTAGGCCTCGTCGTCCACGCTGAACTCGTTGATGCGCAGGGTCTTGGGCGTGTCGCCCACCACGCTGCCTTCGAGCAGCGTGTAGAGGTGGTCGCCAGCTGCATTGATGGCCATGCCTTCGAAGCCGTTGGAGCCGTTCAGCGTGGGCTGCGCGCCGTTCAGGAAGGGGTTGTCAGGCGACTGCACGCCGGCCATCGGGATGGCAGCGCGCAGCACCTTGCCGTTCTTGTTGGTCTTGACCAGGAACGGGCCGAATTCGTCGCCGAACCAGAAGTAGCCGTTCTTGTCGCGGCGCATCGATTCGATGTCCAGGTCGCTGCCGGTCAGGTAGCCACCGTCGCGCACCTTCTGCGGCACGGGGATGTTGGCAGCGCCAGGGCCACTGCCCGAGTACGGGTAGAACTCGCGGTCGGCCACCTTGGTGAAGCCGATCAGCCCGTCCGGGTCCTTCAGCGCGGTGAAGGTTTCGTCGGTGAACGCGGCGACCACGGCACCGGTCTTCTCATTGACCGGCACGACATTGCCTTCGCCGACCAGCGCCGCGCCGTCCCAGCTGCGGAAGTTGGGCTGCAGCGTGTAGGTGCGCAGCATCGCGTCCGGCGAGTTGGCCTTGTTGCCGAAGCCGTTGTCCGGCATCACGCGGTAGGTGCCGGCGACCGGGCCGGGCAGCACGGCGGAGAAGCCTTGCACCGCCTGCTTGTCGACCAGCGGCAGCGTGCGGCCATTGGCCGACGACACGAACTGGCCGGCGGTCGGGCCCTTGGCAAAGGTGTCGGCCGGCATGCTGGCGTAGCCGACGAGCTCGGCGGCCTGGGCCGCGGCACACAGCGAGGCCAGCGCCAGGGCGCTCAGCACAAAACGGGGAAAGCTCATGGTCTGCTCCTGAGGAAATGCTTGAATGCCGCGATGGTCGTCAGATCACATGACGTGCCCGTGAAGTCCCGGTGAAACCCCCGCGTCAAACTGGTCCGCGGGCCATGACACCCGCATGACACACGAACGGCCTACCCTCGCGCGATGCCGTTGCAGATGTTGTGGTCACCACCCAAGTTGTCATGCCCGTCCTGCTGCCGGAACTGAGCGCGATCCGCCGGCTGGTCGACACAGGCGCGCCCTACCTGACGCTGCACACGCTGGGGGAGATCGACGCCGGCCACGGCGAGCGCTTCCCGCTGCTGGCCGTGAGCATGGGCAGCAGCGACCCGGCCGCACCGGCGCTCGGCGTGTTCGGTGGCGTGCACGGGCTGGAGCGCATTGGCGCCGAGGTGGCCATGGCCTTCC
>NZ_VIDT01000714.1 GCF_006519715.1 Ideonella azotifigens | reverse complement strand
CGTTTCGAGGTACTGCCCGTGCTCCACGCTCTCGGCCTGCGCGGCCGAGACCGTGCTGAAACCCGGCACCATCTCATCGCGCAGCGAGCCGATGGCGCCGCCGGCCAGCGTGGTCACCTGGTAGCTGGACCCGGGCGGCGCCAGGTGCGAGCCGAACAGCCGCAGCAGCCCGCTGGGGCGCAGGCGGCGGCAGCCCAGCATCGCGTCAATGCCAATGCAGTCATAGACCCGCGAATCGGCCGAAGGGTGCACGATGGCGGCGTTGACGATCACGTCGGCCCGCACGCCGCGCAGCGCGCTCATGGACTTGAAGGCCGCCGCCTTGTGGCGCAGCTCGAAGCTGCCGCGGGACTCCTGCACCCAGTCGCACAACACCGCTTCCAGCGTGTTGCGGTCACCCACCTCGGCGGCCAGGAAATGCTCCAGCTCGGCAATCGCGAGGTTGACTTCGGCCAGGCAGGCCTTGTCCACGCCGGACTTGGCCGCGCCCTTGGCGACCTGCTTCAGCGCCTCCAGGCCGGGGCTGTTGCTCAGCGAGGCCAGTGAATCGCCGCTGCGGGCGGAGAGCACCAGCCTGCTGACAGCAGACTGGCTGAGGTTCAGCGCCTCCTGCATGCCGCGCTGGTCGCGGATGCCGCGCCCGCCCAGGTCGGTCAGCAAGCCATCGACCGCCGCGCGCAGCCGGTCGCCGGTTTCTTCTGCCCTGCGGCGCAGTGCCACTTCAACGCCGGCCGCCTGTGTCTCGGTTCTCATGCCGTCAAGCATAGCGCGAAAGAACCACACCCCGAAACGACCTCACGGGTATTTTCAGAATACCTTCACAGAACCCTTGTAGCGCTTTGCCAAATGCCTTAGGCTGCGTTCCATCCTTCCCACCCACCTTTGCCTGAGGCCTCCGAAGTGACCGCACCAACCTGTTTCCTGCCCTTGCGCCCCTTGTTGGCGGCGCTTGCACTGGGCACCTCCGCGCTGCCAGCGCTGGCCGGCCTGACCGGCACTTTGTACCCAGGCCTGGGTTACGACCTGGTCGAGACCTCGCCCGGCCAGTTCATCGCCACCGGCTACATGTACCCGTCGATGTCGTACACGCTGCCCAACGCCTCGGGTGGCGGCACCGCCTCCGGCGCAGCGGCCGGCCTGGGCGCAGCGCAGCTGTCGACCGGCACGGCCTTCCTCGGCTACCGCGGCATGGTGATCACGCCTGCGCAGACCTACGTGCTGGGCACCTTGGGCGTCAATTCGGTTGATGGCTGGATCCCGCCGGGCTCCGGCTCCTCTTCCGCCCAGGCCACCAATGCCAAGAACGAAGTGGCCGGCACCAGCGAGCTGTATTCCCCCGACGGCACCGTGGACCTCGGTGGCCGTGCGGTGTATTACGCGCCCGGCTCGGGCGAGCCCAGGATGCTGGCCGTCCCCAAGGGCTTCACCGATGCCAGCGGCGTGGGCTACATGGGCACGTCCAACATGTCGTCCACCGGCGTCATCATCGGCTACGGCAGTGAAATCGCGGCCAACGGCGCGTCCCGCGTGATCCGCTGGGCCAATCCGACCGCCAAGGGCAAGGTGCTGGACAACGTGACGCTGGGCGGCGCCACCGGCATTGCCAGCTGGGGGGTGGCGGTGAACGCCGCAGGCGACGTGGTCGGCAAGGGCAACCTGTTCAGCGCCAAGGGCCAGAACCTGGGCACAGTCGCCGCCCGCTGGCTGGCCGGCAGCACCGCCGCCACGGTGCTGCAGTCGCTGCCCAAGCCGCCGCGCGCCAGCTACGCCAGCTCGGCCGTGGCCATCAACGACGCCGGCGCTGCCGTTGGTTCGTCGGGCAAGTTCTCCGACAGCGGTGCCACGCAAGGCGACGCCGCTGTGCTGTGGCCCGCCGGCTCCACCACGCCCACCGAGCTCAAGGGCCTGGGGCATGGCAGCGACGGCATGGGCTGGACCTACGCGCTGGCCATCAACAACAAGGGCGTCGTGAGCGGCGTCGGCACGTCTTTCAGCGACTCGGGCACCGACCTGGGCCAGCGCGCCATCCGCTGGGCGGCAGACAGCACCGAGCCCGAAGTGCTGGGCCTGCTGTCCCAGGCGGCCGATGGCGGCTCGTACAGCTACGCCTTCGGCATGAACAACAAGGGCTATGTGGTGGGCAACGCCAACGTGGTGGGCACCGCCTCGGGCGACGCGTCCAACCCGACCGCGTTGGCCGTGCATGCCGTGGTGTGGAAGCCCAACGGCACGCCCGTCGACCTGAACAAGCTGCTGCCACCCAACAGCGGCTGGCAGCTCTTCAGCGCCTACTCGATCAGCGACACCGGCTGGATCACCGGCATCGGCTTTTTCCAGCCGCCGGGCTACGACGTGAGCTACTCGTACCCGCGGCTGTATTCCATGCAGATCACCAAGACGGATTGAGGACTGCCGTGTCCGTCTGGGAAGACGCAGCAAGGCAGCCAATGCCTTCCAGCGTCGCCGCCACTGCCTCGTCCAGCCGTGTGTGCGGCACTTCGCCGAGGAAGGCCGCCAGTCGCTGTCCGTCCATGCGGACCGGCTGGCGCCACAGGTAGCGCATCTCCTGCATCTCGCGGAAAACCGGCACGAAAGGCGAGGCCAGCTTCAGCAGCCACCATGGCAGCGCGGTGAGCTT
>NZ_VIDT01000713.1 GCF_006519715.1 Ideonella azotifigens | reverse complement strand
ACCTGGCCGAACTGCACCAGCTGCGCGCGCTGGCGGACCGGCACGGCTTCCGTTGATCAGCCGCGCGGCGCTGGACAGACCACCGCCTGCTGGCTTGGCAACTTGGTCATGCAGGCGGCGAAAAGCGCGCCGTCCAGCCAGGCGGCCAGCCAGGCTTGCAGCGCCGGCCAGGGCTGTGCGCTGAACCATTGCGGTGCCACGGCCGCGAACTGGCGCACGAACGGAAAAATCGCCAGGTCGGTGGCACAGGGCTGTTCGCCACCCAGCCAAGGCTGGTCCTGCAGCCGAGCCTCCAGCGGCAGCAGCAGGGCCGCCACCGCATCGGCGCGCACGGCCTCGCGAGAGCGAGGCTCATCGAGGAAACGTTCGGGGTACTTGTAGCGGTCCAGGTCGCGCTTGAACACACCGTCATTGCACTGCAGCAGCGCAAGGTTGGGCGGCGACTGAGCTGCCTGCCACCAGTGTGGGTCGTCCGCGGTCGCCAAGGCCCACCGCATGATGTCCCAGCTCTCGTCCAGCACCTCGCCACCTGGCAGGCGCAGCACCGGCACCGTGCCCTTGGGCGACAGTTGCAGCAGCGCGGCCGGCTTGTCGCGCAGCACGATCTCGAAGGCCTCGAACGGCCGCCCGGCCTGCAGCAGCGCCATGCGGGCGCGCATCGCGTAAGGGCAGCGGCGGTAGCTGTAGAGCAGGGGCAGGGGTGACGGTGTCATCTGGCCAAAGAGGGGTTGGCGTGTAGGCGAAGGCTGGCTGCGCGGTGGCACGCTTCGCAGTATGGTGCCGAGCGTCTCCACCTCATTTCCATCATCCAGGGAGCCCCCGCATGAGCCAGAACCCAATGCAGATCGCCGTGATCCTCGGCAGCCTGCGCAAGCAGTCCATGAACCGCCAGCTTGCCACCGCGCTGGCGCGGCTGGCGCCGGTGGGCGTCGAGTTCAACCAGCTGGAGATTGGCGACCTGCCGCTGTACAACCAGGACGACGACGCGCAGCAGGCCGCCACGGTGCAACGCTTCAAGGCCCAGGTCAGCGCGTCGCACGGGCTGCTGTTCGTCACGCCGGAATACAACCGCTCCATCCCCGGCGTGCTGAAAAACGCCATCGACCACGGCTCGCGCCCCTATGGCCACAGCAGCTGGACCGGCAAGCCCGCCGGCATCGTCGGCCTGTCGCCCGGCAGCACCGGCGCCGCCATGGCCCAGCAGCACCTGCGCAACGTGCTGGTCGCCGTTGGCGTGGTCACGCTGCCGCAGCCCGAGGTCTTCCTGCAGAACAAGGAAGGCCTGTTCGACGCCAACGGCGACATCGGCGAGGCCAGCAAGGGCTTTCTGCAGGGGTGGATGGCGACCTACGTTGGCTGGGTGCGGCAGTTCGCGGGTTGAGTGGCGCCGCGGTGTCCCCAGATCAGGCGATGCGACCGCGCCGTGCGAGGTGTGACCGTTGCCGCGCGGGGGTGGCCGGCGTATAAGCCTCGGCAGCCCTACCACCACTGCGCCGGGAGCTTTGTCGATGCGCATGTTGACGTCTCGCCGTGACCTGATCTGCGCGTTGCTGGGCATGCTCTGGTTGGGATCCGCGTGTGCGGCGAAGTCTTCGCCGGGGCCGCTCAGCAGCCCGGCCGCCAGCGGCGCTGCGTCCGACGCTTCGGCGCCGGTGCTGTTGAACTGTGGGCAGCAGACTGGCCCGCGCAAGCCGACCGTGGTGGTGGGCACCAAGCAGGTTCAAGTGCAGGTGAGTTGTGCGCCACCGCTATTGCCCCCCGGTGCCGCGTCCGCTGCCAGCCAGCCGGGATCGCCGGCTTCCGCAGCGGCTTCTGCGCCGCCTGGCGATGCAAAGCCCAAGGACGCCAAGGTCGACGTGCCAGCGGTGGCCAACGCTGCGCCATCGACCGTGCGCGACCAGTTGCTGCTGATAGCAGGCCTCGTCGCCTGTTTGCTCTGCGTGGCTGGCCTGGGCTGCGTGCTGGCAGCGCTTGGACTGTGGCCCTTCTTGCCGTCCTTGCCGGGAAACCGTCTGCAGGCCAGCCAGGCGCCACCCGAGTTGCGAGCGCCGCGCAACGAGGGCTTCAGCTTCCGCCGTCACTGGGGCAGCTTTGGCAGCGAAAGCACGGGCTGGAACCTGTCACCCGCGCTGATGCGCCTGCTGATCGGCTTGCTGTTGCTGTGCATGGGCCTGTGGTTGCTGCTCGGCTTGCTGGGAGGCCCGGGGCCATCAGGTTTGGAGCCGGCCACGCCGGGGCCTGCTAACAAGCCTGCGTCCGCCGCTTCGGCTTCGGCTGTGGCTTCAGCCAGCGCCAAGGGCTGAAGGCCGCCATGGCGCTCCGCATCCGCCGTGCCCCGGACCCGCTCAGCGACCAGTCGGCCGCGCTGGGAGAGGAAGGCCGGGTCTACACCGCGCAGTCCAGTGCCAGTCGCATCCTGAAGCAGGAACTGCGGCGCTATTGCGACGGCCACATCCAGGGTCGCTCGTTCCTGATCTCGGGTCACCGCGGCGCCGGCAAGACGACGATGGTGGCCGACGTGCTGAGCAGCGTCGTCAAGCTCAGCCTGGGTGGTGAGGTCGGCCTGCGGCCTTTGCCGGTGATGCTGCATGGCCCCAGCCTCTTCCGCGCCTTGCCCAGCGACGTGCGGCGGGCCGAGG
>NZ_VIDT01000712.1 GCF_006519715.1 Ideonella azotifigens | reverse complement strand
GACGCAGCCCAGGTTGCCGCAATGGCAACGCGGGCCGTTCGGGTCCACGCAGATGTGGCCCACGTCGCCAGCCGAGCCGTTGGCGCCGCGGTAGACCTGACCGTGGCAGACGATGCCGCAGCCCACGCCTGTGCCGACCTTCACCACCAGGAAGTTCGGCAGCGAGCGGCCCAGCCGCCACAGCTCGCCCAGCGCCATCACGTTGACGTCGTTGTCGACGAACACCGGCGCGCTGAAGTCCGCCTTCAGGTCCTCGCGGATCGGGTAGCCGTCCCACTCGGGCATCAGCGGTGCGTTCACCAACTGGCCCAGCCCGAAGTCCACCGGCCCCGGCACGCCAATGCCGATCGCGATCACATCCGCCGCCTTGGCGCCGCATTGCTGCAGCAGATGCTTCATCAGCGCACGGATGCGGGCCAGCAGCAGGGCAGGGCCGTCGCGCACATTGGCCGGCTCGCTGTGGTGGGCCAGCAGCGTCAGGTCCGGCGCCAGCACGCCGACCTCCACGCCGGTGGCGCCCATCGCGATCGAGATCAGCACGCCCAGCCGGCGGCTCAGCCGCAGCGTCTGTGCCCGCCGCCCGCCGGTGGCAACCTGCTCCTCGGTCGTCTCGATCACGCCCTGGGCCAGCAGCCCGGCGACCGCCGCGTTGGTGCGGCTCTTCGAAAACGAGGCCTGACCGGACAGCGCGTCACGCGACAGCCCGCTCGACCAGAAGATGTGGTCGAGCAGCGCGGTTTCGTTGCGGGAGAGCTGCCAGCGTTGCATCGGGCGCCGATGATAGCCAGCGGCCTCCGTTCAGCCGCCGGTGGGTGGCGAGCTGAGGTACAGCCGCGTCATGCGGACGATTTCCTGTGTGGCGGTTTTCAGCGAGACGCCGCTGGGCCGGGTGGCGACCACCGCGTGCACCAGCGCGTGCAGCGCGTGCATCAGCATGTAGACCGCCAGGCGCAGGTTGGGCACGCGGACCTGGTCCGGGTAGCGCGCGAGCAGGCAGCCCATCTGCTCGGCAATGCGGGCCTCGGTTTCCTCGTGGCTGCTGAGCATGTCCAGCCCGGCCAGCTGGGTTTCCAGCACGCGGTGCAGCCCGGCTTCCACGCGATGGGCCTCGACCACGCCTTCGATGATGAGCTGCAGCGCTTCGTCGAACGGCAGGTCTTGCGACAGCGCGAAAGCGCGGTCCATGACCTCGTCCATCTGGCGCGAATGCCGGTCGTGCAGCGCGGTGATCAGCGCGTCCTTGTTCGGGAAGTACTGGTACAGCGAGCCGACGCTGACACCGGCGCGTTCGGCCACCAGGTTGGTGTTGGCGGCGGCGTAGCCGCGTTCGACCAAAACGCGAGCCGCGGCGTCCAGGATGGCCGTGACGGTGGCCTGAGAGCGCGCCTGGCGCGGCGCCTTGCGTGGGGAAACGGCGGTTTTCATCGACGGACTTGGTGGGCGAGAAATGCGAGTTGGAAATACGAGCAGGAACTCGCATAGTGTGGGCCTGTGCCCGGGGTGGCGTCAACACGATTGACGGCTGCGCCGGGTGCGAACGTGAACGACCCCGCACTGGACCTGACATGCCCGCCCGCCCCTACACCTTGTTCATGCTGCTGAAGGCCACGACCCGCTGGCTGGCGCTGGAGGCCGAGCAACGGCATGCGCTTGCTGACGACGCGATGGCCGAGATCTACAACCGCTTCCCCTCGGTGCGGCTGCGCTTCTTCAACGCCGGCGCCTTCCATGGCCGTTGTTCGGACGTGCTGGTGTGGCACACCACCGACCTGCCGGAATACCGCGCCGCAGCGGACACGCTGCGCGCCAATCCCTTCCTTTCCGAGGCCCATTTCGACGTGCTGGACGTGATTCCCAGCGTGCCGGACGACTGGCGCGAATACGAATGGAACGGCGGCCAGGCCTGGGCCTGATCAGCCTTTGCTGAGCGCCAGCGCCAGCACCTGCGTCAGCGACATGGCCGCACCGGCGCGCCAAGCGGCTTCGGTGGCCGGCCAGCCGATCTGCAGCGCGATCAGCCAGCGCGTTCGGCGGGCTTCGCGGGTGTCTTCCGGGCCCAGCACGCCAAAACGTTCGGCGAAAAATGCCTGCGCGAAACCCATCACGGTGGCGGCGCGTTCGGGCTGCCGCAGGTGGGCCAGCGCGCGTGGCAGGTTCCACAGGCCGTAGAACAGCTCGCGCCAGGCCAACGCTTTGACTGCTTCTTCCAGGCAGGCATGGAAGGCCTGCAGCGCTTCGGCGTGGCGGCGCAGGTCGCCCAGGCAATAGCCGCGCACGCTGAGCGTGAAGCACAGCAGGCGCGACTGGCCGAGCGCGCGCGCCTCGGCCTCCACTTCGCCGAGCAGCACCAGTTGCTCGGCCACGCGGCGCTGGAAGCCCAGGTTGATGGCCAGCGCGATGCGGCCTTCGTTGGCGCGCAGCCGGTTGCCGCTGCCGGTCCACAGCGCCAGCACGCGGCGGCGCAGCGGTTCTGCACCGGCATGGTCATTGCGGTTGCGCATGATCAGCGAGGCCTGCAGACCCAGCAGCCGGGCGTGCAATGAATCGGCCTTCACCGCCTCGGCGGATTGCAGCGCCGCCAGCAGCCAGGCGTCGTCCTCGGCCATGGGCTGGCCCACTCGCATGCGCACCCGCAGCGCC
>NZ_VIDT01000711.1 GCF_006519715.1 Ideonella azotifigens | reverse complement strand
TGCGGCGTGCACGGCCATGCGCATGCCAAGGCCTGGGGCAACAAGGCACCTGTATCCGATCTGAAATCCTTCTGGGGCGCGCTGGGCTGCGCCTGCTGGGCGGTTTGACATGGCACGTTCCACCCTCAAGATCGCGCCGCTGCCCGGCGCCGACCTGGCGCCGGCCTCCGGCCTGGCATCCCCTGTCGTGCGCTGGCTGGCCCTGCTCGGCCTGTGCGCGGCCTACCTGCAAGGCGGGCTGGTCAAGGCCTTCGACTTTGCCGGCGCGGTCGGCGAAATGCAGCACTTCGGGCTGCAGCCGGCGATGCCGCTGGCGCTGGCCACCATCGTGCTGGAACTGGTCGCCTCGGCCCTGATCCTCAGCGGCAAACTGCGCTGGCTGGGCGCGCTGGCACTGGCCGTCTTCACGCTGGGCGCCACCTTCATCGCCAACCGCTTCTGGCTGGCCGAGGGCCAGGACCGCTTCATGCTGATGAACGCGTTTTTCGAGCACTGGGGCCTGGCGGGCGGCTTTGTGCTGGTGGCCTGGATGGACTGGCGTGAGCGCAGCGGGCACTGAAGCCGCCGCCGTGGCACTGGTGCAGGCCGCGGCCACGCTGCCGATCTTCTGCTGGCAATCCCCGCCAGCGTGCTGTCGGACAGCATGGACCGGCGGCGCCTCCTGATCGCGGTGCAGCTGCTGCCGGCCTCCGTCAGGCTGATTCAGGCACCTGATTCACGCGGGCAACTGGAAGCGGCCGACCGCGGCCGAGAGTTGCAAGGATTGATCGCGCAAACTCTGCGCGGCTGCGGCTGACTCTTCGACCAGCGCGGCGTTCTGCTGCGTGACCTCGTCGAGCTGCTGCACCGCGCCGGCGATCTCGCCGAGGCTGCGCGACTGCTCGTTGGACGCGGCCGAGATGCCGTTGATCATCTCGGTCACGCGCTGCACCCGGCCAACGATCTCGGACATGGTGCTGCCAGCGCTGCCCACCAGGCGCGCGCCGCACTCCACCCTTTCGGCCGAGGTCACGATCAAGGTCTTGATCTCGCGCGCCGCGGCGGCGGAGCGCTGCGCCAGCGAGCGCACTTCGCTGGCCACCACCGCAAAGCCCTTGCCCTGCTCGCCAGCGCGGGCAGCTTCGACCGCAGCGTTCAGCGCCAGGATGTTGGTCTGGAAGGCAATGCCATCGATGGTGCCGATGATCTCGGAGATGCGGTTCGAGCTGTCCTGGATGTTTTGCATCGTCGTCACCACTTCGGAAACCACCTGGCCGCCGCGCTGCGCCACTTCGGTGGCCGAGCCGGCTTCCCTGCTGGCCTGTTCGGCCGCTTCGGTGGAACGGTTGACCGTGGTCGTCAGCAGGCTCATCGAGCCGGCCGTGCGCTGCAGGTTGGCCGCGGTGGCTTCGGTGCGGGTCGACAAATCCTGGTTGCCCAGCGCGATCTCGCCGCTGGCCGCGCCGACATTGCCGGTCGCGTCCCGCACCTGGGCCATGACCTGGGCCAGGCGGTCGCGGGTGCTGCACAGGGTCTGCATCATGCGGCCGATCTCGTCGAGCCGGCCGATCGGCACGTCCACGGTCAGGTCGCCCGCGGCAATCGCGCTCAGCGCCGTCTCGGCCTGCTGGAAGCGGCGCTGCAGGCTGCCGGCAAAGCGATGGATGAAGACGAAGATCAGCGCGCACACCACCAGGCTGATGGCCAACGTGACGCCGGCAAAACGCAGCGCGTCATTGCGCACCGCATCGATGTAGACACCCGAGCCGACCACCCAGCCCCAGGGCGTGAAGCCGGCCACGTAGCTGCGCTTGGGCACCGGCTCGTCGCTGCCGACACGCGGCCACAGGTAGTCCACGTAGCCGCTGCCCTGGGCCTTCACGACGTTCGCCATCTCGACAAACAGCTGCTTGCCCTTGGGGTCCTTGGTGTTGGTCTGGTCAGTGCCGTCCATCTCCGGCTTGATCGGGTGGGCGACCATGTGCGCCGTGACGTCGGTGATGAAGACGTATTCCTTGCCTTCGTAGCGCATGGCCATCAGCTCGGCCTTGGCCTTGGCCTTCGCTTCGGCCTCGCTGATCTTGCCGGCGGTGGCTTCGGTCTGGTACTTCTGCACCGTGCCAAGCGCCTGCGTGACCACCGCACGCGTGGTGCTCAGGCGCTGGCCGATCGACGACTCGTAGAACGCCAGCGCGGTGTACGCCGCCAGCCCCAGCATGGCCAGGGTCAGCAGCAGCGCCATCAGGCGCAGGCGGGTGGTGAGGGACAAGGTTTTCATGGGCGGCTCGAACTGCGAAATGGGCCGGCACCCTGCCGGAGGTCTGTCTTGTTTCGGCTCGAAACCACCGAAGCTGACGGCAACTTGACCCTCGTCAAATCAAACGACGTGGCGGCGTGACACATCGCACGTCGCAACAGGTCACCACGGCACTGCAAGCGTCATGGCCCCCGTCGAAACGCACGCTTACGCCTGAACAGGTCTCTTACTGGTCCTATATGTGTAGAACCAATTGAATGCCAATAGCATCGCGTCGCCCTTGCCTCATTGCTGTTTTCATCCACCATCTGCTCATCAGGCGGGGCCTTCTTCAAGGAGATCACCGCCATGTCGATTCCCGCTTTCACCCCAGCGCGCGCCCGGCTGGACTGGCTGGCCGCGCTGTCGGC
>NZ_VIDT01000710.1 GCF_006519715.1 Ideonella azotifigens | reverse complement strand
GTTGGGAGATTGCTCGGTTTGCCTAAAGGGGAGACGGCCGACCTGGGGTTTCGGCCACGAACACTATTTCCCGCCTGGCCTCAGGTGGAAATCGTGAAAAGCTTGCTGTTCAGAGGTCAATTGCATCGAACAGCCGTGCCGCAAGCTGAGGCAGAGAGACCTCATTTGCTGTGCTCCTTTCAAGCCCCGGAGAGGGGCCGCCTGGGTCGTATCGGCACGAGTGCGCTGCCCAGAAGCGGATTGGCCCGCAAATCGGCAACGACCAGGCAACTGTTCACGCTTTTTGCGTCAGTTGCGGGCGATCCTCGCCCGAAGAGCCGTCCGCCAGCCTGGGCAAGGTGGCCAATGCGCGGAGCAGCTTTGCAGGCTTCACGGGCCCGACTGCGGGCATGGCCGGTGTCCGGGATGGCAATCTGGCCGGCGCCGCACCGAGCGCAGCGTGAAGAGGCCAGGGCCCGCCCTTCCCCGGGCACGGGAAAGGGCCGCCGCGTGTATTGGCCGGCACCGCCGGCCTGGGGACATGCCCAATCAGCCGCGGACGTTCAAGCCCGCAGCGGCACCACGCGACTCTGGTCGACTTCCTCCACGCTGCCGTTGGCCATCTTCAGGACCCGGTCTGCGAGATGGAAGTAGCGGTCGTCGTGGGAGATGACGATCAGCAGGTGGCCGCGGGCGCGCAGTTCGGGCAGCAGCTCGGTGTAGAACAGGTGGCGGAAGCTGGGGTCCTGGTCGGCGGCCCATTCGTCGAACACCATCACCGGGCGCTGCTCCAGGTAGGCGTGCACCAGCGCCAGCCGCTTGCGCTGGCCGGTGGACAGGTCGGTGGTGCTGAACGAGCCGTCCACCACCGACACCTTGTGGGCGATCTCCAGCCGTTCCAGGTACGGCCGTGCGGCTTCCGGCAGGCTGGCGCGGCCGCCGGTTTGGCCGTCCACGGCGGCCAGGTCCTCGAACAGGTAGAAGTCCGAGAAGACGGTGGTGAACAGCTGGCGGTAGTCGTCGCGGCGCTCGTCGCTCACGGGCTCGCCGTCCAGCACCACGTCACCCTGCTGCGGCGCATAGAGGCCCAGCAGCAGCTTGATCAGCGTGGTCTTGCCGGAGCCGTTGTCGCCGACCACGAACACCAGCTCGCCGGGATGCAGCGTCAGGTCGATCGGGCCCAGCGTGAAGGGCTCGGCGCCTTCGGCGGGCTCGAACGCATAGCGCACGCCGCGCAGCGCCAGCGACTCGCGAAAGCGCACTTCGCTGGGCGGGCGCGCCAGGTGCAGATGCGGCTCGGGCGTGGCAAAGCGCAGCGACAGGTCGGCAATGCGCTCGAAGGCCACCTTGGCCCGGCCGACGTTGGGCAGCGTCAGCGTGATCTGGTCGATCGGCCCCTTGAGGAACAGCAGCACCAGCACGAAGCCGCTGAGCACTTCGGGCGCCATCGGGCGCATCGCCGCCCAGCCGAGGATCACCGCGATCAGCAGGAAAAACAGCGCCGAGCCGAAGGCCGTGCCGAGCACGTAGATGTTGATCGCACGGTTGTTGATGTCGCGGATGCGGTGCACCGTGCCTTCGATCTGCCCGTCGAACACCCGCGAGCGGCGCGCCCTGTGCATGCGCAGTTCCTTGGCGCCTTCGCTGATGCCGCGATAGGCCTTGTGCAGCGCTTCCTCGCCTTCGCGGGCATGCCAGAAGCCGGCCACGCCGCGCGACTGCACCAGCGTCTGCACCGCAGTGCCGATCACCAGCGCCACCACCACCAGGCCGAACAGCGCCGGCGACAACCAGGCCAGGTAGGCCAGGCAGCCCAGCGCCACGGCCAGCGCGATGGTGGTCGACGCCAGCGCGAAGGCCACGTCGCTGATCATGTCCACGTCCTGCGTCAGCACCGGCATCAGCCTGTGCGTGCGGTAGCGCTCCAGCGCGTCGATGGGCGCCGCGAGGATCTTCTGCGCCAGCCCGGTGCGCACCTGGGCCACCAGTTGCTGGCCGACCCAGTTGGTCGAGATGTCCGACAGCGCGCGGCCGATCAGCGCGGCCACGCACAGCGACACAAAGGTCAGCAGCAGCCCGCCGGCCAGGCCACCCGGCCGGTTCAGCACCTGGTTGATGGTGCCGAGCAAGGCGACGGTGGCGGCACCGGCTGCTATGCCGGTCACCGCGGACAGCACGATCCAGGGCAGGAACGGGCGCAGCAGACGCCCCATCTCGCTGGCCGGACGGCGGGGTTCATCGTTCATGGCGCGCGCAGTCATGGGTCCTCGAGGTGGCTGTCATCCCTGATCCAGACGATCTGGCGGGCCGGATGTTTAGGGGCTCAACACGATGCTGGTCAGTGCCGGGTCGCGCGAAATCTCGGCCTCGGTGAACGGGAAGGCCAGCCAGTCGCGCCGCACATAGCGTTGCACCGGCGCGGCGCCCGCCAGCCCTGCCCCGCCGCTGACCGCCTGCTCGTCCTGCCCATGCGCCAGCAGCGTGTGGGCCTGCAGGCCGCGCGGGCCGAAGCTCACCACCTGCAGGTAGCTGTTGGCCGAGGTGTTGGGGCCCAGCGGGTCGCTGCCGTCGTCGTTGCAGGCGGTGGCGAAGTAACCCACGCCGTCGCAGCCGCCATAGACCGGCAGCGGCCCTGCGCCGGTCTGCACCAGGCGCTGGCTGGTGGTGGTGGCAGACAGCGCAGTACCTT
>NZ_VIDT01000071.1 GCF_006519715.1 Ideonella azotifigens | reverse complement strand
ACCGTGGTGGTCAACGTGCTGCGGCTGTCGCTGCACCCTGGTGGCCTGGCGCCGCGCATTGCCAACCTGCCCGCGTGGCGCAGCCATTTGCTGGCCCGGCTCGCGCAGCAGATCCAGGCCAGCGGCGACCCGGTGCTGGCTGCACTGGCCGATGAATTGCGCGCCTACCCCTGCCCGGCCGACGACGAGCCGCATGCCGCGCCCGGCATTGCCGTGCCGCTGCAACTGAACACGCCTGCCGGCCTGCTGTCCTTCATCAGCACCACCACGGTTTTCGGCACGCCGGTGGACATCACGCTGTCCGAGCTGGCGATCGAGGCCTTTTTCCCGGCGGACGCGCAGACTGCGCAGGCCTTGCAGGCGCTGATGGCCGCCGAAACCCCGCCTACCCCCGGGACAACCACGAGGTGACAAGGTCGCGTGGGTGACGGACAACCGGACTGGCGCAGGCGATAACGCTTGCCAGGAGACAGACATGAACCACACCCCCGTTCAGGCCGCCGACGGCACCACGACCCACTACCGCATCTGCCCGCTCTGCGAGGCCTGCTGCGGGCTGGACGTGCAGGTGCAGGACGGCAAGGTCATCCGCATCCGCGGCGCGGAGCACGACGTCTTCAGCGCCGGCTTCATCTGCCCCAAGGGCTACGCGCTGAAAGACCTGCACGAAGACCCGGACCGGCTGCGCCAGCCCATGATCAAGCGCAACGGCCAGCATGTGGCGGTGAGCTGGGACGAGGCCTTTGCCGAGGCCGAGCGGCTGCTGAAACCCGTCATCGCCCAGCACGGGCGGGACGCCGTGGCGCTGTCGGTGGGCAACCCTTCGGCCCACAAGATCGGCCTGCTGCTGTACTTCGCCAAGTTCGCGCGCGTGCTGGGCAGCCGCAACATTTTCTCGGCCTCCACGCTGGACCAGATGCCCAAGCAGCTGCAGTCCGGCCTGATGTTCGGCCACTGGCTCAGCGTGGCGGTGCCGGACATCGAACGCTGCGACTACCTACTGGTGCTGGGCGCCAACCCCATGGCCAGCAACGGCAGCATGTGGACCGTGCCCGACTTTCGCGGCAAGGCCAAGGCGCTGCGGGCGCGCGGCGGCAAGCTGGTGGTGATCGACCCGCGCCGCGGCGAAACCGCCGCTGTCGCCGACGCGCACCACTTCATCCGCCCAGGCGGGGACGCCTTCCTGCTGGCCGGCATGCTGCACACGGTGCTGGCCGAAGGCCTGGAAAAGCCCGGACGGCTCGCGCCCATGCTCAAGGGGCTGGACGACGTTCGCCACGCCGTGGCGACGTTTTCGCCCGAGGCGGTGGCCACGCGCTGCGGCGTGCCGGCCGAGTCCATCCGCCAACTGGCGCGAGAGTTCGCCAACACGCCGCGTGCCTGCATCTACGGCCGCATCGGCACCTGCACCCAGCGCTACGGCACCGTGGCCAGCTGGCTGATCGACACGCTGAACGCCGTTACCGGCCACCTGGACAGCGAAGGCGGCGCGATGTTCCCGCAGGCTGCCGCCTTCGCCGCCAACACGCAGGGCAAGCCCGGCCAGGGCCGTGGCGTGACGCGTGGCCGGCACGCCAGCCGGGTCAGCGGCGCGCCCGAGGTCTACGGCGAGCTGCCGATGACGCTGCTGGCCGAGGAGATCGAAACCCCCGGCGACGGCCAGGTGCGTGCGCTGATCAGCGTGGCCAGCAACCCGGTGCTCTCCAGCCCCGGTGGCCCGCGGCTGGCCCAGGCGCTGCAAAAGCTGGACTGCATGATCAGCCTGGACATCTACCTCAACGAGACCACGCAGCACGCGCACGTGATCCTGCCCGGCCTGTCGCCGCTGGAAGAAGCGCACTACGACGTGGCCTTCCCGCAGCTCTCCTTCCGCAACCATGCGCGCCACAGCGCACCAGTCTTCGCCCCGCCTGCAGACCACTCACCCGAATGGCAGACGCTGCTGCGCCTGGCCGCGATGGTCGCGCCCGAGGGCAAGCTGCCGGCCGACCCGCTGCTGGCCGACGACGCCTTGCTCTTGGACGACCTGAATCGCAGCGCCGGCCCACAAGCCCAAGCGCTGATGGCCGCCCTCTCCGCCGACGGCCTGCGCGGCCCCGAGCGGCAACTGGAACTGGCGCTGCGCAGCGGCCCCTATGGCGATCAGTTCGGCCGCAAGCCAGAAGGCCTGACGCTGGCCAAGGTGAAGGCCGCGAACGGCGGCATCGACCTCGGCCCGCTGCAGCCCCGCCTGCCCGAACTGCTGCGCACGCCCAGCGGCAAGGTGGAACTGGCGCCCGCGCTGTGCCTGGCCGACCTGGCCGAAGCCGCGAAGGAACTGGTGCCAGCGACATCGGCAGCATCGAAAGACGAACTGCTGCTGATCGGCCGCCGCGAACTGCGCTCGAACAACAGCTGGATGCACAACCTGCCCACGCTGGCGAAGGGCCCGATGCGCTGCACCGCGCTGGTCCACCCGCAGGACGCCCAGCGCCTGGGCCTGTCAGACGGCGGCCGGGCCGAACTCTCGCGCGGCGGCCAGTCCATTGAGGTGCCTGTGGTGCTGAGCGACGAGATGATGCCCGGCGTGATCAGCCTGCCCCACGGCTGGGGCCACGACCAGCCAGGCACGAAGCTCGGCCTGGCCGCCCAGCGCCCCGGCGCCAACCTGAACGCCGTACTGGACGACACCTTGCGCGACCCGCTCTCGGGCAACGCTGTGCTGTCCGGCGTGGCGGTCAAGGTGCGGGCCTTGCAGCCCGCGGAAGTGACCTGAGGCCTCTGCGCGCCGCTGAACAAGGCTCTCAGGCGCGAAGGCGGCGCCCGGGATCGGTTTCGTGCAGGTGCACCGCCAAGGTGTCCCAGGGCAAGTCCGCCGGAATCTGCTTCAGGATGCGCCCCACCTCGCCGCGGTGGTAGCCGCCATGCGTGACCACGTGCAGCAGCATTTCCTGGCGCGTCATGCAGCCCTGGTCGCCATCGGTGAAGGTGAAGGCAACGGGTTCCGACAGCTGCGCTGGCGTGGCCGTCTCGGCGTAGGTTTGAAACCAGTCGTCCAGGGCCGCCAGCGAAGCGCGCAAGGCCTGCGGCGTGGGCGTCTCGGGCGTGTTGTCGGCCGTGAAGCCATGCGCGGTGCCGGTGAGGTGCGCCTTGAAGATCTGGTTCACCACGAGGCAGTGGTTCAACAGCCGCAAGGCCGTGCGACGTTCCTCGGGATGCCGATCAGCATCCAGGGCTTCAAGCTTCTGCAGGAAGGCATCGTGCGCCCAGGCTTGGTAGCGGAGCAAGGTGGCAAAGATGGCACTGGTGCTCATGGTTCGCATGTCCTTTCAGGTGGCAACGGGGCGCCCTGGCCGACCCCTATCATGAAAGGAAATCTAGGTTCCCGCCGCTGCCATGTCCACTCGCGTTCCCCTTTCGCCGCCAACGCCGCGTCGAGCCCCGCGCCAGGCGCGTTCGCGGGCCTTGGTGGAGGCCATCGTGACGGCAGGCGCTCGCGTTCTGGGCACGCGTGGGTGGACCGGATTCACCACCAACGAGGTGGCCCAGGTGGCCGGCGTCAGCATCGGCTCGCTCTACCAGTACTTCCCGAACAAGGTCGCCCTGGTCGACGCGATCCGCCGCCGGCACCTGGAAACCGTGCTGGCCGCAGTGAGCGCAGGCTGCAATGGCGACAAGCCGGCGGGCCAACTCGTCGACGACCTGGTAGGCGGCCTGATCGCCGCACACAGCATCGAGCCCGAGGTGCATCGCGTGCTGCTGGACGAACTGCCGCGCGCAGGCCAGGCCGACGCCGACAAAGCCGCGTTCATGGCCGAATACCTGGCCAGCTACAAGCTGCTCATCGCCCGCCACTGCGGTGGCGCGCCGGAGGCCGTCAGCGACCTGAGCGCGCAAGTCCTGTCCGCCACCGTCGAGGGCGTGATCCACGACTTCGCACGCCGCGGCATGCTGGACGCGCCGACGCTGCAACAGGAACTGGTTCGGCTGGTGCGGGCCTATCTGCTGGGCCTGCAGGCCCAGGGCATGCCCGTGCTTTCGTCAAACCAGTGACCGCCGCATCAGCACATCGGCGCGAGCGTAGTAGTCGGCCACGGGCAGCTCGTCTCGCGTGATGCGCTCGAAGCCTGCGGCTTCGTAGAGGTGAATGGCCGGCTGCAGGCGCGAGTTGGTGCCGAGGAAAAGGCGGGTGCCACCGAGTTCGGCGGCCCGGGCGATCGCGGCGTCGACCAGCCGGCGGCCGATGCCGGCCCCTTGCGCCTCGGGCACGACCCCCATCTTCGCCATCTCGAAGATGCTGCCTCCGAGGGACAGCAGCGCCACGCATCCCACCACCTCGCCGTCGCCGAGGCGAGCCAGCAACACGTCTCCCCCGTGCGCCAGGATGCGGCCTTGCGGGTCACCCAGCACCCGTTGGTCTTCCTCGGTCAGGGAAAACAGGCGCGAGATCCATGCTTCGTTGATGTTGCGAAATGCCAGCGCGTCAGCGGGTGTGGCGAGGGACGAGACGGTGACTTCGGTTTGGACGTTCGGCATGCGGCAAGCCTAAGTCCGCGGGATTCATGCGTCCAATACAAACGAATGCGCTCATCCATACACTGGAAGTATGGATGCCCGAATCGAACTGCGCCATCTGCGCTATTTCCTGGCCGTGGCCGAAGAACTGCACTTCGGTCGCGCTGCGCACCGCCTGCACATCGCCCAGCCGGCCCTGTCGCAGCAGATCCGCCAGCTCGAAGGGCTGATGCACGTGCCGCTCTTCACGCGCACTTCAAGGGCCGTGGCGCTCACCGAAGCGGGGCGCAGCTTCCGGCCGCGCGCCAGCGAACTGCTTGCGCGGCTGTCGTCCGACCTGGACGAGGCCCAGCGCGTGGCTCGGGGTGAATCCGGCCGCATCGACCTGGCGTTCATCTCCTCTGCCTCCGGCATGCTGAGCGCAATGCTGCGCTGCTTCATCGCGCAGCGCCCGGGCGTGCAGGTGCAACTGCATGAGGGCTTCACCGCGGAGGTGATGGAGCAGCTGGCCCGCGGCACGGCCGACCTCGGCATCGTCCGGGATGCGGAAGCACGCGAAGGCATCGCGCTGACCACGCTGCTCGAAGAGCCGTTCATGGCGGTGCTTTCGACGGACCACCCACTCGCTGCGGCGGCGAGCGTCACCGCCGCAGAGCTGGCCTTGTCACCCCTGGTGCTGTTCCCGTATGCCGCAGGCTCTCTGGCCCATGCCCGCAACCTGCAGCCCTTCCAGGAGGCGGGGCTGGAGCCGGAGATCCGCTTTCGCGGATCGCAATGGCGAACGATCTGCCAGCTCGTGGCCCAGGGCCTGGGGGTCACCGTCGCGCCGGCCAGCGCGGTCGAGCCGCTGCCAGCGGGCGCCAGGGCCATTCCGCTGGGCGCCACCGAGGCCCGTAGTGCCATCCAGATCGCACACCGCGTCGATGACGACAACGGCCTGGTGCGCGCGTTCAAGGCCCTGGCCACCGGCACGGCCGGGCCCGTGACCTGAGCGCGGGGGTCCAGCGCCCTGGCGCTGGTTCACCCAAGCCTGGCCGCTCAGCTGCCCTGCGCAAACGCCTCGTCGAAGAAATAGTCCTTCCACGACGCGGCCTTGTTCTTCAGCACGCCGAGCTTGAAGAGTTCGTCGGCGTAGACGGCCGTGCGGAACGGGACGATGGTGAAGTCGTTTTCGGGGTCTTCGATGATCTTGCGCACGAAGTCCAGCGGGAGCTTGGACTTCTGCGCGCGGATGAAGAGCTGGGCGGCGCGGGTCTTGTCGGCCTTCACGTACTGCTCGGCTTCCTTCAGCGCGGCGTAGAAAGCCTTGTAGGTCTTCGGGTTCTCGTCGTGGAACTTCTGCGTGGTGTAGAGCACGTTGAAGGTCGCCGGGCCGCCGAGGATGTCGTAGCTGCTCAGCACCTTGTGCACCGCCTTGTTGGCGTCCATGGCCTGGTAGTAGAACGGCGCGCTGGAGAAGTGCGAGTTGATCTCCGAGCCGCCGGCAATCAGCGCGGCCGTCGCGTCCGGGTGCGGCAGGCTGACCGAGATGGTGTCGAAGCGCTTGAAGTCGTCCTTGCCGAACTGCTTGGCGGTTTCGATCTGCAGCGTGCGGGACTGGAAGCCAGTGCCTGCGGCCGGCACGGCAATGCGGTCCTTGTCGCTGAAGTCCTTCAGCGTCTTGACCTTGGGGTTGTTGGTGATCAGGTAGTTCGGCAGCGAGCCCAGCGCCGAGATGGCCTTGACGTTCTGCTTGCCCTTGGTGCGGTCCCAAAGTGTCAGCATCGGCGGCACGCCGGCCGAGACGACGTCCAGCGAACCCGACAGCAGCGCCTCGTTCATCGCGGTGGCGCCGGAGATCTGGTTCCACTCCACTTCCACCTCGCCCAGGCCCTGCGCCTTGGCGTGTTTTTCGATCAGCTTCTGGTCCTGCACGACGTCGAGCAGCAGGTAGGCAATGCCGAACTGCTGGGCGATGCGGATAGTGCCTTCGGCCCGTGCAGCCAGCGGGCTGGCGAGCATTGCAACGGCTGCGATCAAGGACGGAATTCGGTACTTCATGGCGGTACTTTTGGAGAGAAACGGAGCGGGTTGGGGACTGGGAATTCGGAGGCGATCACTGGTTCGTGCGCTGCATGCCCCAGCGTTGAACGGTCAGTCTTTCCAGGGTCCGGAAGACCAGCGCTTCGACCACCAGGCCGATGACCACGACCATCGCCAGGCCGGCGAACACGCGGTCGGTGTAGAGCTCGTTGCGGTTCTGGAAGATGTACCAGCCCAACCCGCCCTTGCCGGACGAGGCACCGAACACCAGCTCGGCCGCGATCAGCGTGCGCCATGCAAACGCCCAGCTGATCTTCAGGCCCGAGAGGATGGCCGGCAGCGCCGCGGGTACCAGGATCTGCAGCACGTAGCGCAACCCGCGCAGGCCATAGTTGCGGCCCGCCATGCGCAGGGTTTCGGGCACGGCCTGGAAGCCGGCATGCGTGGCCAATGCAAGCGGCCACAGGACAGAGTGCACCAGCACGAACATCAGGCTGCCCTGGCCCAGGCCAAACCACAGCAGCGCCACCGGCAGCAGCGCAATCGCCGGCAGCGGGTTGAACATGGCCGTCAAGGTGGACAGCAGGTCCCGGCCCACGCGCGTGGCGGCCGCCAGGCTGGTCAGCACAAAGGCCGCGGCGATGCCGATCACGTAGCTCTTCAGCAGCACCGAGAGCGAAATGCCGGTCTTCACCAGCAACTCGCCCGAGGCCACGCCTTCAACGAAGGCGCGCAGCGTCTGCACGAAGGTCGGCAGCAGCAAATCGTTGGCCTGCCAGCGCGCCAGCGCCTCCCACACCGCTGCCAACACGACCAGCACAATGCCGCGGCGCACGCCATCGTGCTGCAGCACGCGGCGCCAGGCCGGCAGCGCGCGCGGCTTGAGGGCCGGCGGCGCGGCGCTCAGCACATATTCCACATCCGGCCGAACGGTCAATACAGCGGCGTTCATGCTTCCACTCCTGCGGCCGCGCGCGGCGTTTCAAACAGCAGGCCGTGGATGCGCTGCGTGGTGGCCTGGAAGTCGGCGCTGCCGGCGTTGTTGAAGCCGAAGCGCTCGCTGTCGATCTCGGCACGCAGGCGGCCAGGGTGCGGCGACAGGATGGCGATGCGGTTGCCCACCACCAGCGCTTCTTCGATCGCGTGCGTCACGAACACCAGCGTGAAGCGGAACTCGTCCCACAGCGCGAGCAGCTCGTCCTGCATGCGGCGGCGGGTCAGCGCATCCAGCGCGGCGAAAGGCTCGTCCATCAGCAGCAGCTCGGGCTGCATGGCCAGCGCACGGGCAATCGCCACGCGCTGCTTCATGCCGCCGGAGAGCTGGTGCGGATAAGCGTCCGCGAACTTGGCCAGGCCGACCTTGGCGAGGTACAGCTCGGCCCGTTCGGCCGCTTCCTTGCGGCCGCAGCGGCGCGCCGCCAGCAGCGGAAACAGCACGTTTTCGCGCACCGTTTTCCACGGCGGCAGCTGGTCGAATTCCTGGAACACCACCGCCCGGTCAGGCCCCGGCTGCGTGATGCGCCGGCCGGCCAGCGTGATGCTGCCTTCGCTGGGCGTGACGAAGCCGCCAATCGCCTTCAGCAAGGTGGACTTGCCGCAGCCCGAGGCGCCCAGCAGCACGAAGCGGTCGCCCTGCATCACGCTGAGGCTGATTTGATGCGTGGCGCGCACCCAGTGCTCGCCTTGTGGGTAGTCGATGCTGACCTGGGCCAGCTGCAACAGCGGCGTGGCGGACAGGGCCTGGGGCGGCGCATCGGCGCCAGGTTGGGTCAAGGGCAACTGCATGGTCAAAGCCTTCAAAACGGTGCGTCGCCTTCGACAGTCGTGCGATTCAGGCGGCGGCGCAGATGGTCCGGCGTGCCTGCCGCCAAATGCATCACCGAGCGGTTGTCCCAGAACACCATGTCGTGCGGCTGCCAGACGTGGCGGTAGACGAACTGCGGCTGCACGCTGAAGGCGAACAGCTCGGCCAGCAGCGCGGCGCTTTCCTCTTCCGGCAGGCCGACGATGCGGGTCGTGAAATGCTCGCTCACGAACAGCGCCTTGCGGCCCGTCTCCGGGTGCGTGCGCACCACCGGATGCACCGCAGGCGGCACCTCGGCCAGTTGCGCGGCGGTCAGCTTGGGCCGCCACGGGCTCTTGGCGCGCAGCTCCTCGTACTTGGCCAAGTAGCTGTGCTCGGCCTTCAGGTCGGCAATGCGCGCCTTCAGGTCTTCGGGCAGTGCGTCGTAGGCCGCATGCTGGTTGGCGAACAAGGTGTCGCCACCCTCTTCCGGCAGCTCCTGCGCGTGCAGCAGCGAGCCCAGGCTGGGCGTTTCCTTGTACGACAGGTCCGAGTGCCAATACTGGCCCGCATCGCCCAGCCCAATCGGCTGGCCCTGCTCGTTCTTGATGTTCGAGACGACCAGGATCTCCGGGTGCCCGGCCAGCTGGAAGTTCTTCAGCACATGGATCTGCAGCGGCCCGAAGCGCCGGCTGAAGTCCACGTGCTGCTGCGGCGTGATGCGCTGGTCGCGGAACACCAGCACATGGTGGTCCAGGTGCGCCTGGTGGATGCGCCGGAAATCAGCCTCGCCCAGCGGCAGGTTCAGGTCCAGCCCAATGACCTCGGCGCCGACGCCGCTGGGGCTCTCAGACAGGCTGCGGATCTGGATCTCTTGCGGCGCGGCCGCGGGGTCACCCGGGGTGGCAGTCAATACAGCAGACATGGGGCCATGAGTTTTGTGTCGTCGAAGCGGCCACTCTAGAAGCGCAGCGCGTATCGGCGAACAAAGCTTTCCGGCATAGGCCATGCGGGATTCGAGTAAGTCGTCAGACAACCTTGTGCGCCCCGCTTTTGTCAGGCTTGACTCTGTCGATTACATGCGTAATCATCGCTTCATGTTTACACCTGTAATCGAAACACCATGACTCCACCCGTCTCACCCGTCAGCGACGCCGAAGCCCAGGTCATGGAAGTGCTCTGGCAATCCAGCCCGCGCAGCACTGACGAGATTGCCGCTTCCCTGCAAGGCCAGCGTGAATGGCAGATCGCCACCATCAAGACGCTGCTGAATCGGCTGTTGAAGAAAGGCGCCGTGGCGGCAGAGAAGGACGGCAGGCGCTACCTCTACAGCGCCGTGCTGTCGCGCGAGGCTTGGCTCAGCCACCAGAGCCTGGGCCTGGTGGACCGTCTGTTCAATGGCAGGCTGGCGCCCCTGGTGGCGCACTTTGGCGCAGAGCGCGGGCTGTCGCAGGCCGACGTGGACGCATTGAAGGCGCTGGTGCGCACATACGAGAAAGCGCCCAAGCCATGACCGCCGCACGTTTCGTGGATGTGCTTGCGAGCCAAAGCCTTTGGCTGAGCGCGCTGGTGCTGGTGACCGGTCTGGTGCAGCGTGTGCTGCTGCACCGCTTCGGCGCCGGGCCGGTACTGGCAACTTGGTGGCTGGTGCCGCTCGGTCTGCTTGCCACCTGGTTGCCGGCGGCGCGCGTGCCGGCAGACCTGGCGCTGGTGCAGTGGCTGCAGTCCCCGGTGATCATGGTGCCCCAGGTGCGTGGGCCGCACACCGCCCCGCCCTCCTCGTCGCCCGCCGTGGCAATCGGCTTGGCCGTTCTGTGGGCCGCGGGCGTGGTCACATCCCTTGCTGTGGCCTGGCGAGCCCAGCACCGCTACCTCAGTTCCCTGCGCCGGGCCGCTGTCGGCCCATGGCGCGCACCTGCTGGCAGCAGCCCGGCCGAGGCCGGCGTGTGGCACAGCCTTCTGGTGTTACCGGAAGACTTTGAGCAGCGCTTCAGTCCCGCCGAGCAAGCCCTGGTGCTGGCACACGAAGCCGTGCACATCCGGCAACACGACAACGCCTGGCGCTTACTGGCGCTGCTGCTGTGCGCGATGCACTGGTTCAACCCGCTGGCCTGGCGCGCGGCGCGCCGCTTTCGGCAGCACCAGGAACTGGCTTGCGACGCCGCTGTGCTGCGCCAACAACCAAAAGCGCTGGCCACCTACGCCAATGCGCTGATGAAGTCACACGCCCCGGTTACCGAAGTTCCCACCGCCAGCAGCGCCTGGCATTCCACCCACCCCTTGATCGAAAGAGTCCACATGCTCGAACTTCATGCCACCCACGCTGCCCGCCAGCCCGCTGGCCGATGGCTGGCCGCCACACTCGCCGTGCTCGGTGCTGGCGCCGTCTACGCCACCCAAGTCCAGCCCACGGAACCGGCCGCCAAGACGACTTCGGTGATGCTCACGCTGAACCTCATCAACGACGGGCTGCCTGGCGGCTCGCCGCAGGTGCTGACCCAACTCGGTCAACCGGCCACGGTCCGGGTGTCGCCCAAGGATGGCACGCCCGGCGCGAGCTGGGAGATCGAGCTCGTGACCACCCAACTGGCCGATGGCCGGCTGCAGGTCGAAAGCCGCTACCGCACCGGCGAGCCTGCCCAGGATGTGGCGAGGTACACCCAGGTCATGGCGTCGGACCAACCGTTCCAGTTCGTCGTGGTCTCAGACGAGCATGTGCTGAGTGGCAATCAGACGGCGCGCCTGCTTGCAGCACGCTGAACGCACCGCTCAGCGCTTGCCCTTCGCCTTCACCGTCATGTCCGCCGGCGCCACCGGCCCCTTCACCGCGGCCTGGGCCAGCTTGAAGAACACGTCGGTGTTGTCGATCACGCCGACGAAGCTGAAGGCGCCGGGGCCGAAGGCGGACAGCGGCACGTCGGTGGCGGTGTGCACGGCCGATTCGCCGGGGACCTGGCCCGTGATCAGGTAGTTGCCCAGGCCGTCGCGTTCGGCCGGGTTTTCGGGGTACCACTTCAGCGGCTCGGCCTTCACCAGCGGCTGCTGACTGTCTTTCACGGGCTGCGGGTTGCTGCGCCAGTCTTCGTAGCGGTCGGCATTGGCGCCGTAGGCCACCAGCAGGCGGAAGTCGATGTCGGTGGTTTCGGGGTAGCCGTCGGCGGCAATGCGGTACTTCGGGAATCCGGCCTGCTCGTAGACGCCCACGACCTTGTCGCGCAGGTTGGCCGAACCGCCGGCCTTGCCGAGCTGCTGCAGCACGGCGTCGGTCACGCGGCTGGCGCCGATCAGCGCGGCGCCAGAGCATTCGTGGTCGGCCGTGACGATGACCAGCGTGTCGCCGCGGTCGCGGGCGAAGTCCTGCGCCACCTGCACCGTGCGGTCGAACTCGATGGTGTCCAGCATCCAGCGCTCGGTGTCCATGTTGTGCGCCTGCTTGTCGATGGACGCGCCTTCGATCATCAGCACGAAACCTTGCGTCTGGCGGGCCAGCGTGGACAGGGCCTTCTCGGCCATTTCGTCGAGCATGGGCTGGTCGGGGAAGCCGTAATCGTCGACCACGCTGCCGGTCAGGCCCTGCTTCTTGCCGCGCCGGCCGTCGATCTTGTCCAGCGCCACGTTCATGTTGGACAGCGAGAACAGGCCCAGCAGCTTGCCACCCTTGGCGGCGTCCAGCTCGGTCTTGCTGGCGGCGTACTGGAAGCCGGCGCCCTGGAAGTCCTTGATCAGGTCGCGGTCCTTGTCCAGCGCGCCGGGCGAAATGCCCCAGCGCTTGGCGATCTCGGCGCGGTGCGGGTCGGCCGCGTCGAACACGTAGTCGGTCTTGTCGCCGCGGGCCGAGCCCGGCGTGGCAGACGGCAGGAACCACTTGCGGCCGCCGCCCATCAGCACGGTCAGCCCGGTGGCACCCCGGTCGTCGAAGAACTGGTCGACGATGCCGGTGCCAGCGCCGCGGTTGCTGGTGTGCACCGCATTGCCGGCCGGCGTGGCGTCGAACACATCGGCCGTGGTGACGATGCCCAGCGCCTTGCCCTGCGTGCGGTGCAGGTACTCCGAGAGGTACTCGATGCGCGGGTTGTCGAAGGCGTCCGTCGTGTCGTCCGGGAACACGCCTTCTTCATTGTTGTTGTTCTTGTTGCCCAGCACGTAGGAGGTCATGCCCGGCGAAGAGTCGGTCACCACCGAGTTCAGCGACGAGGTCTTGACCAGCGCAGTCGCCGGGAAGGTGTCCATCGCCAGCGGCGCGATGGCCTTGCCCTGCGCGTAGCCGTTCTTCACGATGCGCGCTGCCGTGCGCTGCGCCGCGCCCATGCCGTCGCCCAGCAGGATGATCACATTCTTGACCGGCTTGCCCTGCGGCGTGTTGAACGGGATCACATCGAAATTACCCCGTGCGCTGAGCGTCTGCCCATCGTCCTGCTCAGCCTCGATGCTGAACTCATGCCGCCCGGTGGCCGCCACGCTGAACGCGCGCAGCGAAGCGATCACCGCATTCGCGGGCACGCCCGTAGCGCAACCGCTGGCGCAGTCGCGCAGGGTCACGTTGCCCGCCACCGGCTTGCCGTCCAGCAGGAAGCGCGCAGCGCGCAGGCTGCGGCCTGCATCGGGCCGCAAGGTGGCCTGCAGGTCGAAACGCTGGCCGGGCAGGAAGCGCGCAATCACCGGCTCGGGCCGGCCCGAGCTGAACAACTCGCTCGGCGGCGTGAGCCGGCTCACGCTCGGCGCGGCGATGGCGCCGAGTGGCGCCAGTGCCAGCACGGCGATCAACTTGAGACGGTGAAGGCGGTCAGCGTTCATGGTGGGCATGGGTTGGATTGGATGAATGTCTTGTGCGAATTCAGGGCTGGGCCAGCTGCAGTTCCAGCCAGGCAACACGCCCGTCCGGCGCCACCGTGCGCCCGTAATGCAACCTGCCCTGCAGCTCGATCAACCCAGGCTGATGCGGCAGCACCCGCGAAGCATCCGGCAGCCGCACCAGCACCGTGGCCGGCGGCAAGTCATCCGCATCCCCATCCGCGTGCTCGCTCATCTGCACCGGCCGCGCCGTCAGAAGGAAAGCACCCGGCGCCGGGTCTTCCTGCGCGACCATCCAGCCGACCAGGCGCACCTGCTGGTCCTGCGCCGCGAGCAGGCGCTCGGTGGGCTGCAGGCCGGCCGCGCCGACGGGGGTCTGGAAGAAATCGGCGAAGCGGAGGGTTTGGGGGGCGTTGTCCGCGGCTTGGGCGGAGGAGAAACCACATGCCAGCACCAGGCTGGCGGCCAGGAAACTCAAGCGGAGGTTGTTCGGCATCTTGGGGGCGTAGATCAACAGCGCATCATCGAGGCTCAGCATGACCAAACGGTGACAGCGCGGTCGGAGTACCGGGAGGTAAAACGTCGACGAGAAGCCCGCCTGTGAAAACCGGGCTCGCGCGGCCATCCGCGCCAGCATCCTCATCCGTTCACCAAGGCTCACCAACACGTGGCTTCGACGCCGGTAACATCGCCCTCCCCGAGGCAGGAGCCGGTGCCATGAGAAGAATCGCATTCGCCACGCTTTACCGCGCCAGCCCGCGTGAACGGCAGTGCGTGGTCGAGATCGTCGAGCTGGACCTGCCGGCACAGGCTTCCAACCGCTACGTCGTGACGCTGCGCCAGGGCCTGCTGAAGGGCGGCGTGGTGCTTGAGCCGCAGGAGTCTTCGCTGACGGCAACGCCGTGCACGCTGGACGAGGCCCTACGCCGCGCGACTGACTTCATTCAACGCCGGCTTGCCGCGGGAGAACGGCTGCAACAGCACCAGGGCCTGCCCGGTCTCTCCACCGCTGAATCGCTTGCGCCATCCAGCCCCCGTGCCGCAAAGGCGCCGGCCAGTGACGCCGTGCCGCCCA